>CAJXZI010000013.1 GCA_913063005.1 uncultured Halieaceae bacterium
GGATCTTGCCGTTGCAACAAACTGTGGTCAGATCAAAACAGGATCCTTGGCCCGTGGGTTCACCCTCTCGGAAATACCTACAGAAGCGTGAAGGCGATGTCGATGCCATCGTAGCAGCGGCTCTTGAGCGAAATGGATGGGAAGTAGTATCACCGCGTGAGTTCACTCAGCGCTGGCGAAACGCCGTTTCAATGCATGGAGACCCAGTCGATCCAACAACCGGCCGAGTGAACAGCCGAACCTTCTCGCGCATCATTAACACCATCAAAGATCAGATGATGGAGTCGTCTGGTATCGACGCGTTGGTCTTCACAGACTTACTGGAAAAAGATGTGTATTTCTCTCAAGGCGTGAACCGAGTAGCACGCTGGGACGGTGTGACACGTAAACCACCGACACAAGGCGGCGGAACAGGTGTTTCGGTCAACTTCAATTGGAGCGTACCCGTAGCAGCCACTACCGTTCGCATCTCGATCTTCAATAGCGATCTCGAACGCATGTTCGTGGGCGAAGGGGGCATTGCGTTTAACGAAGCCGTGGATACCCGAAGCGGCACCGGATTCGTAAGGCGTCGCGAGATACTCGGCAACGAGACGCACATCCGCGAGGGTGTAGCACTCGCACTGCACCCACTCATACCAATGAAGAACTGGCCTGGCGACCCCGACTAAGTCAGGCCAATGGCGTTTCTAGGCAAAGAGTGCACCGGTCCGCTCGAGCACCCAAAAGGTGGAAACGGCTCCTAAGACATAAACTGGCGCCAGCTTTAGCCAAGACGCTGAGCTGATACGAGAGACAGCAACGCCAATCACCGTGAGCAGTACCACAAAAATAAGCTGCCCTACTTCGATACCTACATTAAAAAACAATAAAGCCGTTGGTAAATGGATCTGCGGCAAACCTGTTTCCGCAAGCGCGCCCGCGAAGCCCATACCGTGAAGCAAGCCAAATGCGCCCGCCAAGTACCAGGGACGCTCCCATAACTGACTTCGTTTATCGGGCTTTGACAGCTCATAGGCTAGCGCCCAAATCGACACTGCAATTAACCACTCTATTAACGCCTCGGGGTTTGTCACGACGCCCAAGGATACGAGCGCCAGCGTAATACTGTGGCCCACTGTGAATGCAGTAATGGTGTATACCAAACGGCGCCCCCAACTCACCAACAGCAACAACCCCGCCACAAAGAACAAGTGATCAATACCGATGGCTATATGCTCAGCCCCCAGCCACAGGTAGTGCCCTGCCGTCTCCAATAGAGAGCGCTGTGCGGGAACGACAAATACAGGCTCTGACACAGTCAACACTTCTTGAAAAAATACCTGAGGTTGAGGTCTGACAGACACCACCGCTGACGACTGATTTGCCGCAAGTCCGGATACACTGAGCGCCAAGCCCTCAAGCGAATCACTTTCACATTGCCACTGCTGGCGGAGTACTTTACCTGTGCCCTCTGGAAACCACGGCGTCTGAGAAACAACCGAACACCCTGCGGGTAATACAGGTAACATCGGAACATTTGACGTCGCTTGAGCCGGCGTTTTCCACACGACCGATATTTCGCCATTAGAGAGCGCTCGCACGTCGAGTGCGGACGGTGCAAAGCGATGTGCTTGTGCCGCGAGTGGGATTAGAAGCATCAATAAGACAGTGATTAGACGGATCATAGAATCACCTCATAGCTAGCGAGTTGAGCCTCAACCCACTTCTCAACGGCGGCATCCTCTGCCACTCGCCTCAAGTCGCGAGAGAGGTCAACAGAGACCTCATCCAACGTCTTCACCCGTCCTGGCCTCCGACTCTCCACCCATACCCAGTGTTGGCCAAAGATTGAGGTTATCGGCCCCAACCATGTTTCCTCTGTGATTTCTCTACTGTCGAGTATCTCCGCTAGTTCGAGCGCAAATTGGTCGCCAAATTGCCTCGATATATCAAGAAGGCTTACGTTCCTGAATCGGTAGCCTGCGAGAAAGACATCGCTGCTGCTGCGCGCTTCATCGGGGGTAATACGCTTCTTCACTGCGCTCATGAGGGTTTCAGCGCGTTCATCAGGCGCATCGGGGCGCAAAAATACATGGGCAAAGCCTAAGCGCTCAGGCTCCTCAAATTCAGAGATTCGATTGTTGTACTCGGTAAGAAGTTCAGCGTCTGTTGCGGTATGGGGAGGCTGCGTTGCTACAATAAGTGTCTCCATGACCTGAACGGTTCGGCGACGGACAACCTCATCCGCAAGGTGCAATCTGAGTTCCCAAGCCTCCGACAGGAGCTCCTCATCGGTTGCCTCCCGCTCTGGACTCATAAAACGCATGTTTCTAATTAGGCGCCTCTGAACGACGAGATCCTGATTGATTACACCGCGCTCGATCGCCTCAACAAACAAAAGCTCCTCGCGCAGCTCGCGCTGTTTGATGCGTTCAATTTGTTGGTCGGTTAGCTGAGTCTGTTGCAGCTGTTGCAGCGCCTCGGCTTGCAGCTGAACACGCTCTGGGTTTGGCGGACCCAGTTGTGGTTTTGGCTCCGGAAATAGCCACAGATTAAGAATAAATAACACCACACCCGCAAACACAAATTGGTTCGCGATGGACTGATAGAACCGCATGTAACACTCCCCCCCAAGGAGCGCTAAAAGTGCGTCAGGAAATCGCCCGGGTCAAGTTCCGGAATGTTTTTTGATGGTCCTTTTCGCGTACCGATATACAAGAACCCAATAACCTCGTCTTGCGCACTGCCGCCCAAAGCTTCGATAACATGTGGATCGGTTGCATATTGGCCCGTTCGCCACATCGTCCCATAACCCAGCGCGTTGGCTGCCAGAGACATTGCGTACGTCGCAGCGGCCGCCGAACCGACTTGCTCAGTCCGATCGACTTTCGGATGCGCTTTGTAGTCCAACATCACCGCGACGATCATCGGAGCTCGCAGGGGAGCCTTAAGCGCTTTGGCTAGCTGCGCCTCGTCTGTCACGCCCCGCAAGCGAAGACTCTCGTGGAGAACCACGCCTAGATCGCCCCTTCGGTCGCCCTCAGTAACCACAAAGCGCCAAGGTCTCAACAGTGCGTGATCTGGCGCTCGCATCGCAGCGCGGGTTATAAGATCGACCTCCTCAGAGCTGGGACCGGGAGCCTCTAAACTGCCGTGCGATACGCGCTCGGTCAGTGCTTTTAAAACATCATGATTCATCATGTGGCAAGTTTACCAATCACAGTACGCTGGTTTAAGTGGAAAATCGTATCGGGGCTGTATTATTTGGGCTCAGGTTGATCACCCGATATAGATTACTTGCAGTCAGATTGAGCGGTACATTTAGGTCGAGATTCGTAGGTCGAGATTCGGCTCTCTCTTGAGCTCTAGCGTTAATTTGTAAAAACGCTGGTTTACCGCATTGGTTATTTTGGCGAAGCCAGCATTGCTAAGGGCTCTTGTCCGCTCACCTTGTCTGTGCAACAGACGCTTCCTTGAATACATATGCCAGTAGCGCCATACAGCGCATCCAAGCGCCTTAGTTTCACGGTTAAGTCTGCAGACCTCAGTTCACCACCAAGGCTATAGTCATCGCTCTGAATAAGTCAGTGAGCAACACGACGATCGGTGACTACGAGCGCAGTGGCTCAGCTTTGGATACTCCAATCGCTAGGAACAACGCGCTCGGCGATGTCTATTGCAAGATCGCCAATTATCAACCGACCTGACTCAACGCGAATATCCTCGTCAGATAACACGCCGTCGTTAAAACGGTACATCGGTTGCCAATCTCCGTTTAAACGCTCACTTTCAATATCATTACGCGTTTTCTCAACAGCTTCATGCGCTGTGCGCCACTGTGTCATTGCAGTTGCAGAGTGACGTTTCTCGAGTAGCGTCATCGAGACTTCTGGGCTCAGTACGGTTGCTGTCGCATTGTTACCACCAAAGCCTTTACTGTTTACGAGCGCATACGAACAGTCGGCGGTCTCGACATCTCGCAGTGCAAAGCTCAAACGATCCGTAACAACATCCTCGGCTAGCACATCAATCGAGCCGATACCCGGCACCCAACCAGAATCCCAGATACCTAAAAGCGCTGACATCTGATCGCCCGCGGCTGCGCCCAGCGAGTGACCTGTGTGGCTTTTAATGGCGGAGACACGCCAGTCATCAACCGATAAAGCATTTGCAACAGTGCTGAAGATTGCAGACTCTGAGGTCCGGTTTTGAGGGGTTCCCGTGCCGTGGGCCATGACCAAGCCGTCACGCTTGAATGCGGACTCACCCAAAATATCGCGCGCTGCTTGAGCCGCACGAACCATCGTCAAAAAGTTACCAGCACCGGGCCCGGGAATAGATTTTTTGGCGCCATCAGCGTGCACCGAGACGAATGGCACAGCGCCCAGAATAGAGGCTCCTCGTTCCAGAGCCAGTTCATCGTCCATGAGAATCATGACTTGGGCTGACTCACCCATCACAAAACCACAATTCTCCCCAAACGGGCGACAAGCCGATCGGTAATGAATAAGTCCATCTTCCCCAACACCCTGAAGTTGTCTCAACTCTTTGTCGGTAGCCAGCGCACCCATCGCGACGTAGCCATCCATAAGCTCAGGAATGATTGGGGCCTCGGAGGCACCGACAACGGCGATGCGAGCCCGACCCGATTTGATGTCGTCCACGCCTCGCTGAAGATTGTAAAGAAACGTCGCGCAGGCGCCCAAGGCGGGGCCGGTATGCCCTAGGGATTTCAAAACATAGGCGTTGATAAAATCACCGGGCATTTCAGCAAAACCCAGAGGACAGTTCTTGGCACTCACCCGCTCACCGCGATGCCCTGCCGTCATCATTCCGCCTGTAGCCGCCTCATCGAGCTGCCCCATTGAGCTAGAGACGTAAACGCTGACTGCATCAGGGGGTAGAGAGCCCGCGATTTGATCCCAATCAAGGCCGAGGTCCGCAAGCGCGTCGGACATTGCGTAGATCGACATTTGCAGACCACGCGGATGGTTTCGTGACGTATAAAGCGCGCCTGGATCGAATCCCATCGGTAACTGACCGGCAACACTCACCTCAAACTCACGCTCAGTCGGCACGAGAACCGTATCGCCCGACGACAGTCCGCGAAGTGCATTCTGTGCCCGCGACGTTGTAAAACCATCGGGCGATAAATTAACCACCCCATGTACGTCATCAATCCGGTAACGATGGTTGATCGCGACTGCAGATGGGTCAAAATGCTGGCGCTCAATTCTGCGAACAAGCGTTCGCGCCAAAATTTCATCCTCGATATCTGAGTCCATCATGACGCCAAGCGCCTTGATGGTTCGGTTTCTGGCTTCAACATCAATCGAGTTGATGACCAAGCGATTGTGGGCATGACGCTGCGATGAACGTCCTGCAGTGTTGATCCCCCCGGATGCAACGATGACAGGTAGATTGGGCATAGATCTTATGTAATTCGGTTACCGCGACAGCCTTTGATTGTAAAAACAGCGTCTTTTATACTTTTGTATATTTCAGCCGCATATCATGAAAAAACCGACGGAAAAATTTCGCATACCACGCATCGCAGCGCTCATTCACAGCGATGCATTAGCGAGTTCAGTGACCTTGCCCATGGAGCTCTCGATGGCGGCGGCACAAACCGCGGGGCAACTCATCGATCCCGAAAGCCACGTTGCACTCATATCCCCGACTGGCGGGCGGGTCACAACGAGTGGTGGGCTAAAGGTAGATACGCAAGCCATCGAGAAAGTGGGTAGGCTCGATCTGCTCGTTATCTCTGCAATCTGGCGGGACCCACGGCGGGTGCTCAAGAGACACCCCTCACTGGCACCCTTCATTCGGAAGGTCGCGAAGACAGGCACGGCAATTGCCGCGGTGGGTACAGGGAGTTTCCTGCTAGCCGAAACAGGCCTCCTAAAGCGAAAGGCTGCGACGACCCACTGGTTTTGGTTTGATGAATTTGCGAAGCGCTACCCTGAGGTAGAGCTGCGCCGCGACCAGCTGATTGTTCAATCAGATAATCTGTTTTGCGCCGGGAGCGTGAATTCGATCAGCGACCTATTGGTATACCTTATGGGCAGCTTCTACAACCCGGAGGTGGCGAGGCGTATCGAAAATCAATTCTCGCCCGAGATACGTCAGCGTTTTCGCACAACCCAGTTGGGATCGCATACATTGCAAGAACACTATGACGAGGTCGTAACGGACCTGCAGTTGTACATGCGTGAAAAACTCAGTGCACCGATCTCGATGTTAGATTTTGCTCACCGCTACAACCTATCCGAGCGCACACTATCAAGACGGTTTCAGCGTGCAACAGGCACAACTCCGTGGCAATACCTTTTGACTGTGAGGATGAGCGAGGCTGCATCGCTCCTACGGAGCACTAATTTATCCGTGACCCAAGTGGCAACGGAGGTCGGCATTACAGATTCGGCGCATTTCGCGCGACAATTTAAAAGGGCAAATCAACTGACACCGACTCAGTATCGAAAAGCAGTGCGAGGAAAAATGTTCTCCGCCAATTGAGGGATGTCTTTTCATTGAGACACCAGTGCCAATGTGGCTTAATCGCTCACCTTAATAAATCGCACCGGAGTCTTATCTCATGTCCGAAGAAATCTACATCGTAAGTGGCGCAAGAACACCCATGGGCGGGCTTATGGGCGACCTGGCTGCGGTGACGGCGCCTCAGCTCGGTAGCACAGCGATCAAAGCGGCTGTTGAGCGATCGGGAATTGCTGGGGACAAGATTGATGAAGTCTTCATGGGCTGTGTGCTGCCGGCTGGCCTTAAGCAATGCCCAGCGCGACAGGCGAGTCGATACGCCGGACTGCCCGACCACGTTGGCGCCGTAACGGTTAACAAAGCCTGCGGCAGCGGTATGCAAGCGACTATCTTTGGCATAGACAGCATACGGGCCGGCACGAATAGAGTTGCCATCGCCGGTGGTCTCGAGAGTATGTCCAACGCACCCCATTTAATGCCCAGTGGGCGTGCTGGACAGCGCCTGGGGCACACACAGATTTACGATCATATGTTCATGGATGGCTTGGAAGACGCCTACACGGGCGGCGCCATGGGCAGCTTTGCTCAGGCTACAGCCGATGAGCATGGCATTACCCGTGAGGCGATGGACGATTTCGCGATTCAAAGTTTGACTCGGGCAAAGACCGCCATTGAGCAAGGCCTGCTCAAGGCTGAAACCGCAGCGGTTGAAGTGAAAACTCGTCGAGAGACCATTACCGTTGTCGACGATGAGCAACCCCACAAAGGGCGTGTCGACAAGATTCCTGGTTTACGACCCGCGTTTGCCAAGGAGGGCACCATCACCGCCGCAAATGCGAGTTCAATATCGGACGGTGCAAGTGCACTGATCCTCGCGAGCGAATCCGCGGTTAACGAATATGGGCTGAAGCCAATGGCTAAAATTGTGGCCCACTCGCGCGCCAGTCGCGACCCAGCCGAATTCACGCTTGCACCTGTGGACGCTATTTCTTCGCTCATGGAGAAAACCGGTTGGTCAACGAGCGACGTAGATCTTTGGGAGATTAACGAAGCTTTTGCCATGGTGACGATGCTCGCTATGCAAGCGCACGGGTTGGACCCAGACAAAGTTAATGTCCACGGTGGCGCCTGCGCACAGGGCCATCCCATTGGCTCTACAGGCTCCCGAATTATCATCACCCTGATGCATGCCATGCACCACTATGGCAAAGACAAAGGCGTTGCTGCCTTGTGCATCGGTGGTGGCGAGGCGACAGCCGTTGCCATTGAGAAGTGTTGAGTTAGGAGAGGTTTCATGCCGCTAGATTCGGTTCCAGATATTCTGGACGATATCCGCGAAGGAAAAATGGTCATTTTGATGGATGACGAGGACCGCGAGAACGAAGGCGATCTAGTCATTGCCGCGGAGAAAGTCACACCAGAAATCATCAATTTCTTTGCGACCGAAGCCTGCGGATTGATTTGCATGCCGATCACCGCCGAACGCGCACGTCAGTTGCGCATACCGCTGATGGTGCGTGACAACCGATCACAACACGAGACCAACTTCACCGTATCGATCGACGCCACACACGCGGTGGGTCCGGGAGTCAGCGCAAAACAACGTGCTCACACGATCCTCGAGGCGGTTAAGGCTGACGCAAAGCCTTCCGATATCTCTCAGCCTGGCCATATCTTTCCGCTGGTAGCAAAGCCAGGTGGCGTTCTACAGCGTGCAGGCCACACGGAAGCAGGCGTTGATCTCGCTCGGATGGCCGGTTGTGAGCCGGCTGCGGTAATCGTCGAGATCATGAACGAAGACGGCACGATGGCGCGACGTCCAGAGCTGGAAGTCTTTGCAGAAAAACACAACCTTCGCATTGGCACGATTGCCGATCTTATTGAGTATCGAGCACTGCACGAGCAATCGATTCGCTGTAGTGGTGAGGTAACCATAGACACACGCTGGGGACAGTTCACGCTGACAACCTTTGAGGATCTCGTCGACGGACAGATTCAGTACGCACTTCACAAGGGCGACCTTGCATCTCCTGATCTGCCAGTGCGTGTTCAGCCGATAAACACCCTACGCGACGTGCTGGGGACAACTCTACAGGGGAGTTCCCAAGGCTGGTCATATGAATCTGCAATGGCTTACATCGCTGAGCAGGGGCGCGGCTTGGTCGTGATGCTTGGCGGCTGGGAATCACCCGACGCCATCATGCGCAACATTGCGGAGTTAACGGGTTCGGCCGAGCTTGAGCCACCGCCGCAAAACTATCGGGTTATCGGAACTGGCGCTCAAATTCTGCGTCACCTCGGTGTGACAAATATGCGAGTCATGTCCGCACCCATTAAGTTCAACGCCATCTCTGGGTTTCAGCTTGAGGTCTCTGGCTTCATTTCAGCACCCTAGCTGAGTCAAATTAGCGCCTCGCCAACAACCTGCTTACCAACATCTCGCCCAAAGGTACCACTAGCGGCATCCTTATGCCGATGGAGAACTCATCACAGCGCGCGAGAGTGTCGAAGTAGTCTATAGCGAGGGGGAACGCGTCTTCGTCAGAGGAACTGTGTTGAACTCCTGTCGTGGTTGTCTCAACGCCCGCCTGCGGATGCTTCGCGAGACTATCTGACTGGGTAACTGGGTAACTGGGTAACTGGGTAACTGGGTAACTGGGTAACTGGGTAACTGGCAATGGAGCCTTTAGCTTAACTGGCAATGAAGACTTTAGCGGTTCTCTTTGAAACCTTTCTGAATCGTTTCTTGCTCCATTTCTGCGCACGTCTCCCTGCACGTCCACATGGAGTGGTCAACCGAGGTAAGTCAAAGACTGAGCTTACGGCCGCCTCTGATTAAGCGACTTGCAGGCGATTAACCATATTTCGGTCCGACACAGGCGAGCGAGGCTCGCCAAGTAAGGGCGCCTAGCGAGGGCAATAACGGGGATAATTGCCGCAAAGCCTCGGTCGACCAGCCTTTCGGGATCGCTACTGAAGCGCCACCCCTAAAACACGTGTGCCGGAAAACGGCCGATTCAAAAAGTTAGCTATGGAACGTGACGGCTGAGCTTAAATCGGTGCGGTCTGTGACCACGTCATTGATAGGCGTATCGACGGGATACCCAAACGACAAACCAAACATCAGTTTGTGGTGCTCTGGTACCTCGATAACCTCGCGAATTTGCTTTGCCATGAAGCCTAATGCTGTCTGCGGGCAGGAGCCTAGTCCTTGCGCGGTCAATCCCAACATCACCGTTTGAGTGAACATGCCTAAGTCGCAGGCCTCTCTCAGGCCAAATCCATCCGGAAGCATAAAGAACGCTACTGCGGGTGCATCAAAGAAACGAAAATTCCCGAGGAACCACTCCTGCCGCTTTGCTTTCTCTTCCCGCGGAATACCCAAGGCATCGTAGAGCGCTTTTGCTGCTCCATATTGGCGATCTTTGTAGACACCCTCATAAACACCGTCGTAAGGGAAATCAGGTGCTACGTCGCCTTTTGCAAAGGCCATGGGGAGTACTTCTCGAAGCTTCTCTAGTTTTTCTCCAGTGACGATGTGTACGAACCATGGCTGCGTATTGCAATTACTGGGAGCCCGGAGCGCGGGTGCAAACACCGCGTCGATAAGGTCGCGCTCGACAGGGTCAGATTTGAATGCGCGGATCGAACGTCGCTCATTAACGATAGCCTGAAAAGTTTCAGCTGCACTACTCATGGTTACTCCTACAGAATCCAAAAAGCCGAAGCATTAAAAAAGTCGATGCAACGAGGCTACACCGACGTTATCAACAGGTGAATAGCACAAGCAGATCACCACAGGTTACTTAACTGCATTGACTCGCTCTTATTGTCTGCCTTTTTGCCTACTCGACTGTTTATCTGTTCTCTTTAGCCGCTAGGTTTACCCATTCCTTCTGAAAGGCGTCCGTCTACCCAGCTTTATTGCGATGGATCTAGAGCGCGCCTCGGTCGCAACCGTCCGTCAGTAAGCCCTGATCCTTAATTAAAAGGAACGAACGCTGCCGTCAGGATTTAACGGTGCGTCCTTATTAATCGGCCAAGAGGCCTCAAAGGGTTTGACACCAATAGGGTCGGGCGTTCTGACGTTCGCCCCCATCGCCCTCAAGGACTTTGAGCGCCCCGCAGATAGGGTGCCACTTAACCAGGATAAAGCCGTCTCAAAGGAGTCTTCCTGCGCATCACCAAACGGGCGCGTTGCATCATCCGCAGCCTCAAAAAACGTGAATCTCCCAGTGCTGACAAGGCCCGTGAAATAACCGCCCTGCCCTTCACCGTTTTGGATCTCAAACGCGATTAATCGCAAGCGCGTCTCACAATTTTCATCGTCCAAGTCAAACGCGTACTGACCAACTGCTTTGCCCGAGGTCTCGGAGCCCACAATAGCGAGCTCGATATGAGGATCCAGTCCGTTGATCAATAGCTCACTCGCTGAGGCAGACCCGCCGGTTGTGATGAATGCTATCCGTAGAGGGCTGAAGGTCTCTGGCAGGGATCTGAAGTCAGCGGTGCTGTTTTGATCTTGGTGCTTGTCGTTGAGGTTAATGATATAGCTGAGTTCGCCATTAGCCGTATCACCCGCGAGCAAATTTAAGAACGTTTCCGCAACTCGTACCAAACCCCCGCCGTTGTACCGAAGATCGATAATGAGATCGGTCACACCTGCCTCTCGGAAAGTAGTTGCCGCAGCTCTGAGGGGGCCATCGGCCGCGTCAATAAAGGTTCGGAAATTGATATAGCCCACAGGGGTGCCATTGTCTCGCTCGATGACTAAAGCCTCTCCTGCTAGGGGCGGCGTGGTGGTTTCGGCGGTGGTCACCGAAATCTCGCTCTCTTCGCCCTCGTATTCAACACGAAAAACGGTTGTTTGAAGCTCGCCTCTTGCACCAAAGACCGCAGTGGGGAGTTCAGCATTGCGTGCTACCAGCTCGTCCCATGTTTCAAAGTCGGCCTCGCCATCCCGCTTTACCGCGAGCAAACGCTGACCACGACGAATGCCTGCGGTGTGCGCAGGTCCGTTTTCGTAGGAGTCCGCAAAGTAGAAGTTGTTGTTAATAATCCGATAGCGCACACCGTAGCCGTAGAAAGTACCCGATGTGAAACGCTGTGTGTCTTCTTCAATGGTTGTAAGGTACGAAAAGCCCGGGTCGCGACCCGTGCCGTCGGTCCAGATAGGCTGCATGATGGCCGACAGGTACTCGGAAGGATCAGAATAGTCAGCAGCATCAACCTGCGCCAACTCGTCATACCAGTAGTAATAACTCTCAGAGACTTCTTTGACGAATTGTACCTGCGCCTCAGCTCCACAAGCGTCGGTGCTGCCTCCGCTAGAGCCCGATCCAGAACCAGAACCAGAACCAGAACCCGACCCCGTATTGCCGCCGGCCACTGGTGCCGGAGCGGATGACCCACCACCACCTCCGCAGGCAGCAACGCTCATACTGAGAATCAGTGCGACTATAAATTTGGATGACATCGCTTTTTCCTAAAAATTTTTTAATGGCCTACTGTCGAAAGGACCATAGAGAAAGTCACTTTTCCTGCCAACTACTTTAAGCAGCGACTCCCGCCAACTACCGATACTAATTTTGCTTAAGCAAACGCAGTCACTGCGTATTGATGGCTTTTTGGAAGCAAGGTCGCTGAGTAATGCGCTCGACGTACGCCTTCACATTCGGCATATCCTCTGAAACGCAGCCCATACGATTACTCATGAAGCATGCATGCCCCAGCATAATGTCCGCAGCAGAGAAATCACCGATCAAATACTCACGGCCCTCTAACGCCTCATTCACTGGTTGTAGCGCTTTGTTGAGAAGACGTTGTGCCTGGCCCAATACAACCGGATCACGACGATCTTCAGGCAACAAAATGGTGTGGACCACGATTGTGTTCATTGGCGGCATAACCATTCCCTCGCAGTAATGAAACCACTGGAGATATTCGGGAAACATGGGGCTGTCTACCGTCGGCTTCAGTCCACCGTCTTTGTGGCGAGCCAGCACGTACTCGACGATAGCGCCCGACTCATAAATCGAGACATCGCCATCGTCAAGAACCGGGATACGCCCCAAAGGGTGCCTGTTCCGATGTTCATCAGACTTCAGATCCTTTGGGTGAAACGCCATCGCATTGAGCTCGTAGGGTAGCTCTAACTCCTCTAGCAACCAGAGGATACGTCCAGCGCGCGAGTTAGGCGCGAAGTGAAGTTTGAGCATACTTGATCTCCTTTTTTTCTTATTGCAGTGACTCTCTTGTGCCGAATACCAACCGTGCGGCACCCAAGCTTCTATCGACAAGCTTGTAGGTAAAAACTGTCCACGTGCAAGGTGCATGATCTGACCTGACGAGCAAGCGTAGCGCTTGTGAACTGAAAAATCTTCTTTGCCCGTATTCATTTCCCCCACATAAAGCTATCTTTATGCGCATGAATATCGACGCGTTATCACAGTGTTTAAAGGCTGCGGCTGATCCGAGCCGCCTTCGTCTGCTCTTTCTTTGCAATCAGGGCGAATTAACAGTGACGGATCTGGTCAGGATTACGGGTCACAGCCAGCCAAGAACTTCCCGTCATCTGAAGATACTGCAAGACGCAGGTCTCCTAGAGAGCTTCCGCGAACAGCACTTCATTTTTTATCGGGTCAATCGTCAACCTCCCTTCAATAGCATTCTCAGCACGCTCCTCGGAAGTATCGACCCGACCGACAGTACGATAGAGGAAGATAGCCGTCGACTTTCGGTCATCCGCGAAGCACGCGCACAACTTGCGGAGAGCTATGTAGAAGATGAAGTGCCCGAATGGCTTGAACTACATCGCTACCATGGTGATGAACAAACGTTTAGAGAACACGTTACCGCATTACTGGAGGGCCATAAGGTTGGCCACCTGCTCGATGTCGCTACGGGCACGGGACGCATGCTGGGATTGGTCGGACCGATGGCTGCCAGCGGCTATGGTGTGGATCTTTCTAAAAAAATGGTGGTCGTGGCAAGAGATGCCATTGAGAAAGCCGGCATGACACACCTGTCCGTTAGGCAGGAAGACATGTACCAAATGCGCTTTGCGGCGAATAGCTTTGACACGGTAACTATCGATCAGGTGCTCTACTTTGCCGATGATCCCGCAGCGCTTTTTCAAGAAGCCACACGAGTCCTCAAGCGCGGCGGTAAAATGTTGATAGTTGCCTTCACTCAACACGAGGGTGACAACATCCGGCAGGTCTCCGTCAGTGTTGATATGAAATCGATCATGAGCTGGCTAGTTAACGAAGATTTGTCAGTAGAACAAATCGACAAGATCCCGGGTGAATCGCTGGACATCAGCCTAATACTTGCGACAAAAACGGGCTAGCCCATTCGCCCGATGTCACCGCGCTGGCTGCCCTCCTTATTCTCCTTATGTCTATTTCTCTTAACTCCGGGCTGCACTACCATTTTAACTATGAAAACAGTTGATCTCAGAAATACCAGCGAGTTTCCCGACTACGATATCTCGGCAGTCGTTGATGACGCCTGTCTTCAACGGCTCGTCAAATCCGACCAATGGACCCGAGATGAGTTCATCGCACATTGGGAAAACAGCACCGACGAAGAACTGGTCATGCTTTGGTTATGGCACAACGGCGAGGTTAGAGAGATCTATCGACTGCCGCCGCAAACCCTTGCGCGCACAAGCCTCTTAGACGGCATGGGTATCGCCGTCATAAGCGAGCGCAGTGGCAAATGCCTATTCAGCCAAGTTGTTACTGGAGAATCGGTGGCAGATGTCACTCAGCGGTTTGACTAGAACTGAATTTCCACGTTGTCTGCGGTCACGCCCGCTCTGCCGGAAAATACCATGGAAATAAGATATTCAACACGGCTGCCCCCTAAATTTAGCTATACCTGAGATGAACCCAATGAAAAAAACTATCTACGCCATCGCACTTTCTGTCGGAATTTCCGCCTGCGGTACTGAGGAAACAGACGGTACTAACGCCAGCGCCACCCCAGCGGTAGGCTCGGTAGAAACCCGACGAGGCGATCACATCGACACCTATTTCGGCGTGGAAGTCGCTGACCCCTATCGATGGCTCGAGGATGATTTGAGTGACGAGACCGCGGCTTGGATTGGCGATCAAAACAACGTAACCCGCGACTACCTGGCCGACATCGCAATCCGCGATGACGTAAAAGAAACCGTGGCAAGGTTGATCAATTTCGAGCGCGAGGGTGCGCCCTTCATTGCGGGCGATAACCGCTACGTCTACCGCAACTCCGGCTTGCAGAACCAGAGCATTCTCTATCGCGTTGCCGACGACGGCAGTGAGACAGTCTTCCTAGACCCCAACGGGTTCAGTGATGACGGCACCGTAAGCATGTCTGGGGTCAGCTTCACCGAAGACGGTAGCAGGGTTGCCTACCAGCTCTCTGTGGGCGGCAGCGACTGGCGCTCAATTGTGGTGCGTGATGTGGCAAGTGGCGAAGTCATTGAAACACCACTCGAGGACGTGAAGTTCTCGGGTATATCGTGGTTGGGAAACGAAGGCTTTTTCTACTCAAGCTACGATAAGCCTGACGGTAGCGAGCTCTCTGCCAAGACCGATCAGCACAAGCTCTACTTCCACAAAATTGGCACGCCTCAAAGCGATGATGAATTGGTCTTTGGCGGCACCGCAGAACAAAAGCATCGCTATGTAGGCGCAGATGTCGGCGGTGACGATCGTTACTTACTCATCAGCGCTGCTAACTCGACCTCCGGCAACAAACTATTTGTCAAAGACCTACAGTCGAAAACGGGAGAGCTTATTACGATCTTTGCCGATGAGGGCGCCGATACGTTCTTGCTTGAGAGCGATGACGAAATCCTACTCATGGGCACCAACTACAAAGCCCCTAAGGGCCGCGTTATTGCAATTGACCCGCAAAATCCCGACGAGGCCAACTGGCGAGATATCATTCCCGAGTCTGACGTTGTGCTCACTGCGCGTGCAGGTGCGGGCTATATTTTTGCCGAGTACATGATTGACGCCATTAGTCAGGTGAAGCAGTTCGACCTGCAAGGCAATCTCGTCAGAGAGATCGAACTTCCAGACTTGGGCACCGCATCTGGGTTCTCGGGTAAGAAGGAACAAGACGAAATCTATTTCACCTTCACCAACTACCGCATCGCACTCGCCATTTTCTCACTCGACCCTGAGTCCGGTGAGGTCACTTTGTACCGCGCTTCAAAATCACCGTTTGATGGCAATCGCTACAAAACAGAGCAGGTGTTCTACACCTCAAAAGACGGCACGCGTATCCCCATGATCATCACCTATGGAAAGGATACGGTGCTCGATGGGACCACACCGACCATTCTGTACGCCTACGGTGGCTTCAATATCAGCATACGCCCGCGATTTAGCAGTACTGTCGCTGCATGGCTAGAGATGGGCGGCATGTACGCCGTGCCCAATATCCGTGGTGGTGGCGAGTACGGCAAAGCCTGGCATATCGCCGGTACGAAGCTGCAAAAACAGAATGTCTTCGATGACTTCATCGCCGCAGCAGAATTCCTGATCGACGAGGGGTACACCAGTAAAGAGCGGCTTGCCGTCAGTGGCCGATCCAACGGTGGTCTCTTAGTCGGTGCCGTAACCACACAGCGCCCCGATCTCTTCCAGGTGTCTCTACCGGGGGTTGGCGTACTCGATATGTTGCGCTATCACACCTTCACCGCGGGCGCAGGCTGGGCCTACGACTATGGCACGGCCGATGAGAGCAGGGAAATGTTCGAATATTTGCTAGGTTATTCACCGGTGCATAACACCAAACCCGGCACCGCCTATCCAGCCACCCTGATTACAACTGCTGAGCGCGATGATCGCGTAGTACCCGCACACTCTTTTAAATTCGCGGCTCAAATGCAATACGACCACAGGGGTGATGCACCGGTATTGATCCGTATCGATAGCGACGCTGGACACGGCGCGGGAACACCCACAGACAAAATCATCGACCAGTACGCGGATATTTACAGTTTTACACTGAAAAATATGGGCGTTGAAACCATCAAGGGTTCGGGGGCGTCGCTTTGATAAAGCTCTACGCTTTCAACCTACAAAACGGCGGTTAACACATGAGCTGGTTTGTCGAGCACTGGATTGCAAGTACTCTCCTAACAGCCTACGTCGCGGTGCTGTTTTACAATGCCTACGTAGGTAACAAAGCCGCCACTGGTATGGGCGGCTACTATGTGGGCAATCGTGAAATGAGCGGCGCTGTTGTTGGCATCTCGTTTTTCGCGACGTTTGCCTCGACCAATACGTTTATCGGTCACGCAGGCAAGGGCTATGAGTATGGGGTCGCCTGGTTCACCCTCGCCCTACTCTTAATTTTATTTGCCTGGGTATCGTGGCGCTGGATTGGACCGCCCCTGAGACGGTTTGCCGCAGAATGGGATGCGCTGACAAACCCTGACTACCTAAAAGGTCGTATCTTGGGGAACGCCTCCAGCGCAGATCGGCACCCAATGCTACTTTTGTCGGCATCAGTGATTGTTTTCGCAAGCCTGCTTTACCTCTTGGCGATATTCAAAGGCGCCGGTCACCTCTTTCAAATCTTCCTTGGTGTGCCTTACGAGGTCGCTGTGGGCGTGACGCTCCTCGTGGTTGTGCTGTACACATCGATTGGTGGTTTCGTATCCGTTGTCCGAACTGACGCTATCCAGGGTGTGTTCATGCTCTTAGGGGCCATGACTATTTTTTATTTTGTTACCCGTGCTGCGGGCGGTATCGGTTCGGTCACACAGCTCATCGAAATGCCCAGCAAGCAACACCTTTTCGACCTAAATGGTGCCGCTCCCTTCGCGGTGGTTTTGGGAGTCTCACTGTCAGGGGCGCTTAAGTTGATCGTTGATCCTCGCCAGCTATCTCGCTTCTACGGCTTAAAAAGTGATGCGGAGGTGAAACGCGGCATGTGGATCGCAGTCATTGGCTTAACGCTGATTCTCGTCTGCATGTTCCCTATCGGGATCTACGCGCACCTAATTTTGGATAACGTGACGGATACTGATCTCATTGTACCGACACTGGTCAACGACGCGGCGATTTTTCCGTTTTGGGTCACCGATCTACTCATCGTATCCATTGTGTCTGCGGCAATGTCATCCATGGATAGCGTCCTGCTTGTTGCCTCGTCAACGCTCTACAAAAATCTGATTGCCCCATTTAAAAAGGTCAAAAACGAAGTGCGCCTATCGCGATTCTCAGTAATTGGTTTCGCCTGTCTCGCCGCCTTCATGGCTCTCAACCCGCCGGGCGATATCGTTGGCATCACCATTTTCTCGGGCAGCCTCTATGCGGTCTGCTTTTTCCCGCCTGTCGTCTTCGGCCTCTACGGCAGAGTAGCGCCCGCCTCGCGGGTCTTTCT
>CAJXZI010000014.1 GCA_913063005.1 uncultured Halieaceae bacterium
CATAACTATACGCATTTGATGGAGCAGCCCACGATCTTTTATGCAGCTGTTCTTATTCTGGCAATGGCGGGTGATACATCAACCTATTCACTCTACGCTGCCTGGACATACACCGTAGCGCGGATTGTCCATAGTTTTTGGCAGATGTACGTCAACACCATCACCATTCGATTTTTGTTGTTCTTGATCGCAACACTCGCTTTGACAATGCTGACCGTGCACGCGGTGATGTTTACAGTCCAGCTCTAACTGAGCACGTGTTGGACCTAGTTTATTGTCTAACACTTTACCGACCGGCTGATGCGGAGGCATCGGCCGTCCTTCTGTCTCAATGGGCGCCCTGATAAGTTCATGACGTTACCAACCATTGCAGCCGTTGAAGCTGGCGGCACAAAATTCGTAATCTCGGTTTGTCGAGGCGATCAGCTTGGGAAATCGATCACCGTGCCTACTTCCGACCCCGAGACCACTCTGTCATCTGCGGTCGCCTTCATTGAGACAGAATTGCGCGGCGGCTCTCTAGATGCGGTAGGCATTGCAAGCTTTGGTCCCGTTGATGTTGACTCGGAAAGCATGTCCTTCGGCGCAATTTGCGCTACACCTAAACTGGGCTGGACTGGTGTCAATTTACGGAAGTACTTTCATTCCACTTTTAACTGCCCAGTAAATATAGAGTCAGATGTGAACGGCGCAGCACTCGCTGAGGCAACCTGGGACATTGAGCGTCCAATCAACCATCTGGCGTATGTCACCGTTGGAACCGGGATTGGCGTAGGCATCGTTCACGGCGGTTTGATTAGTAACGGCACATCACACCCAGAAATCGGCCATATCCGAGTTCCAAAACGTAAAGACGATAGCTCCTTTGCCGGCGTTTGTCCTTTTCACGGCGATTGCATTGAAGGTCTTGCATCAGGGCCTGCCGTTTTTGAGCGATGGCAGGCGACACTCTCCGACCTTGATCAAGATCACATCGCTCATGACATCGAAGCGTTTTACCTCGGTCAACTCGCAGCGAACATAGCGCTTCATCATCGGCCCGAAGTGATTATTTTTGGTGGTGGTGTCAGTCAAACCTCAGGTTTGATTCCTCGAATACGAAAGGAATGCCAATCAGCGCTTGGTGGTTATCTGCCAGATCCAGACTCATCCGACGCTATGGCCTCGCTCATCCAGCAACCGCGCCTCGGCACGGACTCAGGTATCCGCGGCGCCCTAATGCTGGGTCAAACCGCGCTGGGTGCACATACAGCCCACTCTTACCCAATTTAGCCGCGTAATAAAATTACAAAAACAAGCTAATATTCCGTTTTATATCGCTAATTATGTATTTTTATTACATAATGAGCGCTTGATGACTGGGGGAAGACACACCGCTATGCACGCTGAAATTTTGCGGGTAACGCGCGCCATCGAAGATCGCAGCAAAGACCTGCGCGACGACTACTTGAGTGACATTGAAGCAATGCGCGCGGGTGCGCCGGATCGTAAACAGTTGAGCTGTGGAAACCTTGCGCACGGCATGGCGGCTTGCTCGAGCGATGATAAGTCCGTGATCAAACTCATGGATTCAGCGAACATTGCAATCGTGACAGCGCATAACGACATGTTGTCTGCGCATGAGCCCTACAAAGATTACCCAGAGCGTATCAAGGCTGCGGTTCGCAAAATGGGCAGCACAGCGCAGATCGCTGGGGGTGTTCCCGCCATGTGCGATGGTGTTACGCAAGGCCAGCCGGGTATGGAGCTCAGCCTTTTTAGCCGTGACATCATCGCCCAAGCTACCGCTGTCTCTCTGTCTCACCAAATGTTCGACGCAGCGCTTCTTTTAGGTGTATGCGACAAGATCATTCCCGGGCTTTTGATCGGTGCGCTGCAGTTTGGCCACCTGCCTGTGATGACAGTTCCCGCGGGGCCGATGACTTCCGGGCTTCCCAACAAAGAAAAAGTTCGCATCCGTCAGCTTTTTGCTGAAGGCAAGATTGGTCGTGACGAGCTGCTCGAGGCTGAGAGTCAGTCATACCACTCTCCTGGCACCTGTACGTTTTATGGCACGGCCAACAGCAACCAAGTCATGGTCGAAGCCATGGGCTTGCAGCTGCCGGGCAGTTCGTTTGTGAACCCAGGCACACCGCTGCGCGACGCATTGACCGAATTTGCCGCCGAGCACGTGACTCGCATCACCGCACAAAGCCGCGATTATCGCCCCATGGCAGAAGTCGTAGACGCACGCGCGCTGGTAAACGCACTTGTTGCTCTTCTCGCCTCAGGTGGTTCCACTAATCATTGCATCCACTTGATCGCCATTGCGCGAGCGGCGGGCTATCGCATGAACTGGTCTGATTTCGATGCGATCTCAGCGGTGACCCCGCTCATCGCTCGGGTCTACCCGAACGGTTCTGCTGACGTAAACCACTTCCATGCAGCAGGCGGCACGGGCACCTTATTCACGGCGCTTTTAGACGCTGGGTTGATGCACGGTGATGCGAAAACCTGCTTTGGTGAAAACTTCAGCGACTTCGCTAAGGAGCCGGTACTTTCCGGAGATAAGATCGAGTGGCGCCCCGCTGCTAAGTCGAGTCTCGACCCTGAGGTTTTAACCACCCCAGCGACACCTTTTGCGGCAAACGGCGGCGTGAAGCTGCTTGAAGGCAACCTAGGACGCAGTGTCATCAAAACGTCAGCGGTAAAAGAGCAACACTATATTGTCGAGGCCCCGGCAGTGGTGATCGACGATCAAGACGACCTCAAGCCACTCTTTGAGGCGGGCGAACTCGACAAAGACTGCATTGTTGTGGTGCGTTTCCAGGGCCCAGCTGCGAATGGCATGCCCGAACTCCATAAACTGACGCCCATGCTTGGCGTGTTGCAAGACCGGGGGCACAAGGTAGCTCTTGTAACAGATGGCCGCATGAGTGGCGCCTCAGGCAAAGTTCCGGCAGCTATTCACTTGGTTCCTGAAGCTTCCAAGGGTGGTTTACTGGCTAAAATACAGAATGGCGACGTGATTCGTCTCGATGCCACCACGGGCGAGTTGTCCGTCAAGGTTGATGACGGAGTGCTGGCAGCGCGTGTTGACGCAGTGGCACCTGGTGTTCCAAGAACGATCGGCCGCCACATGTTTGCAAATAACCGCAATGCCGTAAGCAGTGCGGAAGAAGGAGCTTCATCGCTCTTTAGCTGAGAATCCGTATGACGAATGCAAATTCAGACACAGCGAGCGGTCACTACCTTGTCGGCGACATAGGTGGCACCAACGCGCGCTTTGCGTTCGTTGCGCCGGACTCAACAACACCAACGTCGCTCGCTAGATATCGCGTCGCTGACTTTGCCAGCTTCGAACAAGTGCTAGAGCAACTCATCGGAGACTGGAAGAACCAAGGATTACCTGAATCAGGCCCTTCTCATACCTGTCTTGCCGTCGCCGCACCGCCCCATTTAAAAACGATCAGCTTTACCAATAGTCCATGGCGCTTTGATCGCGCGCTGCTAGGACAACACTTGGGTGACTCGCAACTCGAGATCATTAATGATTTTGCTGCAGTCGCCAGAGCCTTGCCTGCGCTAACAGCCAGTGACGTAGAGCAGGTCGGTGCCGGTGAATCACAGCGTAATAAGCCCATGGTCTCTATCGGACCCGGAACAGGGACAGGTGTTGCCACGGTAGTGTTCGATGAGCTTGGAAAGCCAGTCATCCTAGAGGGTGAAGGCGGACATGTGGATTTTGCACCGATCACCGATATGGAATTCGAGGTACTCAAGCACCTGCGCGCACGCTTTGGTCGTGTCTCTATAGAACGACTGTTGTGCGGAGCGGGCATCGTCAACATCTATCAAGCGCTTGCTGCGATCAGAGGCCAACAGGCAGAATTCGAGGCACCCGGCGATATCGGCGCTGCCGCGCAAAAGGATAACCCGCTCGCAAGCGAGGCAATGGCGATGTTTTTTGCTGTGCTCGGCTCGTCAGCCGGCAACCTTGCGCTCACCTCAGGCGCCCTCGGCGGCGTCTTTATAGCGGGCGGTATCGCACCGCGCTATATCGACTTACTGCGACGCAGCGATTTTCGCGCTCGCTTCTTGGCGAAAGGCCGCTTCGCTGACTACACAACCAACATTGGCACTTACGTCATAACGCATGAAGATCCGGGGCTGCTCGGTGCGGCGCTATGGCTAGGAGACAAAGCTTAAATGACCGCTTCTTATGATTTTCTCGACACCTCTCCCGTTATCCCTGTCATTGCGATTGAGGCCATTGAACACGCAGTTCCGCTCGCCGAAGCCTTAGTAGCTGGCGGCATTGTCAATCTCGAAGTCACGCTGCGCACACAACACGGATTAGACGCTATTCGACTCATCAATGAGCAAGTACCCGGCGCCAATGTTGGCGTTGGTACTGTTTGCTCGGCCGCTGAATTCGATGCTGCCGTCGAAGCAGGCGCCTCGTTCGTCGTATCACCAGGCCAATCGGACGAATTGTTCGAGCGTGCGCTGCTGACTGATGTACCTTTTCTAGCTGGCGCGGTCACCGCCACCGAGGCGATGGCCGCACAGTCGAGGGGGTTCAATCTTCTGAAGTTTTTTCCTGCGGGCACTTCAGGCGGTGCGGCGGCTATCAAGGCCTTTGCGGGTCCGTTTGCCGATATTCAGTTTGTGCCGACCGGCGGCATCAAACCTGAAAATGCCCAAGAATATCTTTCGCTCTCCAATGTGAGAGCCGTTGGCGGCAGTTGGTTGACGCCGGGTGATCTTATTAAAGGTGGTCGCTGGGACGAGATTGAAGCCATCGCTCGTCAAGCGTCATCACTGAACGCATAGCTGGGGGACCATCGATATGGCAGCTGTAGACCTTATTATTTTCGGTGCTTCCGGAGACCTCTCTGCGAGAAAGCTATTTCCCGCACTGTTCCAGTTGGAGCGCCTTAATCTATTGCAGGATGATCTTCGAATTGCGGCAGTGGCGAGAGCGCAACAATCGCTTGAGGATTTTTTGCCCGTTCTAAAGGGTAAGATGTCCTCCTATATGGGCAACGACGCACCCAGCGAGGAAGAATGGGCGAGTTTCACAAAGCGGTTCAGTTATGTGGCAGTCAACTTCTCGGAGCCCGAACAATACGGCGAGTTAAGAGATTGGCTCGATGATGAGCGCGTAAGCCTGTTTTATTTCGCAACACCGCCTTCACTGTTTGCCCCTATCTGTGAGCACCTAAGCACCACTAATTGCTTGGCCGGAGACTGCCGAATCGTTGTCGAGAAACCCATTGGGGAGAATCTCGAATCATCGGTCAAAGTGAATGAGACCCTCGCGAAGTACTTTGATGAAAAAGCGATCTACCGCATCGATCATTACCTAGGCAAGGAGACCGTCCAGAACCTCCTTGTCCTACGTTTTGCTAACAGCTTCATCAATAGTCAGTGGGACAACACCTGCATTGATCACGTCCAAATCACCGTTGGTGAAATGGTGGGGATCGAGGGTCGCTGGTCCTATTACGATAAGGTCGGACAGTTGCGAGATATGGTCCAGAACCACCTCATGCAGCTTATGTGCCTGGTGGCCATGGAACCGCCAAACTCGTTGGAGGCTGAGAGCATCCGTGATGAGAAGGTAAAGATTGTTCGCGCGCTGCGGCGAATTGATGCGCAGTCCGTCACTGAGAAAGTGGTTCGGGGCCAGTACATTAATGGATGGATACGCGGCACAGCAGTACCGGGCTACCTAGATGAAGACGGCTGTGAGATGGATAGCAGCGATACCGAGACTTATATCGCTATCAAAGCCCACATTGATAACTGGCGCTGGTCGGGTGTCCCGTTCTATCTCCGAACCGGGAAGCGCTTGCCTGAGAAGGTCACTGAAATCGTGATCCAGTACAAAAGCCTCCCGCATAATATTTTCGGTACAGGCGCCAACATCCCCAATAAGCTTGTTATTCGCCTTCAGCCCAACGAGGGCATTGAGCTCAGCATGGTATCCAAGAAGCAGAGCCTCAAAGAGCGCATGTCGCTGCAATCGCATCTGCTGGATCTAGATTTTAGAGAGGGAAGTGATCTTGATCGTATCCCGGACGCCTACGAACGTCTTTTTCTTGACGCCATTCAGGGTGACCAGTCGCTGTTCGTTGGCCGTGAGGAAATCGAAGAAAGCTGGAGATGGTGTGATCAACTCATCGCAGCGTGCAAAGAACAGCAGGTTCCGGCACTGCCCTATCAAGCGGGTTCGTGGGGACCTGCAAAAGCAGAAGTTCTGATTGAAAAAGACTTCCGGAGTTGGCATGTCTAAGCGGCATATCTTTTCCTCGCGGACCGAGCTAGACGACACACTGACGCAAGCGGTTTGTGCGCAGTTACAGGCGGGCATTGACGCTCGCGGCAAAGCGACCCTGGTTGTCTCTGGCGGAAGCACACCCAAAGGGCTGTTTGCAGCTTTATCTGAGGCCACGTTAGATTGGCAAAGCGTCACGGTGCTTTTAGCGGACGAGCGTTGGGTTGATGGATCACACGCCGATAGTAATACCGCAATGGTGAAGAGCTTGCTGCTAACAGGTGCAGCTGCGGATGCAAAGTGGGTCGACTTTGGCGCAGGCAACGCCGATACGGACGCCGAGCTAAATCGCGTAAAGCATGAAGTAGCCAGCTTAGGGACCTTTGATGTCGTGATTTTAGGGATGGGTAACGACTCTCACACCGCATCGCTGTTCCCGTGCTCTGTTGAGCTTGACGAGGGGTTAACGACAGATGCGGTTGCTCTGATGACCCAGCCAACAACGGCTCCACACCGTAGACTGTCGCTCACAAAATCACGATTGCTCGACACCAAGATGGGTGTCGTACATATCGTAGGCAGCACTAAGCTTGAGGTCTTTGATACCGCGACAAAGTATGCAGACGATAACCTGCACCCGATAAGTCACTTTTTCCACCACGAGCAATTCAGCCTGTGGTTCGCTGAGTAGCCATATCCCGATTACTCGACACCAAGATGGGTGTCGTCCATATCATAGGCGGCACTAAGCGTGCGGTCTTCGATACTGCAACAAAGTATGCGGACGATGATGTCCACCCGATTAGTCACTTTTTCCACCACGAGCAATTCAGCCTGTGGTTCGCTGAGTAACCATAACGCGACTGCTCGATACCAAAATGGGCGTAGTCCATATCGTAGGCAGCACTAAGCTTGCGGTCTTCGATACTGCAACAAAGTATGCGGACGATGATGTCCACCCGATTAGTCACTTTTTCCACCACGAGCAATTCAGCCTGTGGTTCGCTAGGTAACTATGACGTTTACAAGTGATTTACGCTGAGATAGGCGACCAAGGGCAGACAACACGCGACAAAAAAAGGGGGCACTAAGGCCCCCAAACACTCACACTCAAAAACTGTTACTCAAAAACGCTCTCTCACGAAAGCTCTCTCAAAAATCCTCACCCAGAGCCTAGGCCGCGTTGCTAACCGGCAAACTCCCCGCTGCCAGCAAACAACCGGTGTCCAACATGCGGTTCGAGAAGCCCCACTCGTTGTCGTACCACGCTAGGACCTTAACCAACCGACCGCTGACACGCGTGTGATTTGCGTCGAAGTTGCTCGAAAACGCGTTGTGATTGAAATCGGCGGACACGAGCGGCTGTGTATTGCAGGACAAGACGCCTAAACGATCAGCAGAGGCGGCCTTCGCCAAAATCGAGTTCACCTCTTCAACAGATGTGTCGCGCGAGGCAGTGAACGTTAAGTCAACTAATGAAACATTGATGGTCGGCACACGCACCGCCAGACCATCGAGACGGCCCTTCAATTCGGGAAGCACCAAACCAATTGCGGCAGCAGCACCGGTTTTAGTAGGGATCATGCTGTGCGTAGCAGACCGCGCGCGATACAGGTCAGAATGGTACACGTCACTCAGATTTTGGTCGTTGGTGTAGGCATGAACAGTGGTCATCAAACCACTCTCGACGCCCACTGAGGCATGCAAAGGCGCCACCAGAGGCGCCAGACAGTTAGTGGTGCATGAAGCATTTGAGACCACAACCGCATCGTCGTTCAATACGTCATGATTAACGCCGTAAACGATGGTCGCGTCAGCATCATTTGATGGTGCTGATATCAAAACCTTACGAGCACCCGCCCGGAGGTGTGCTGACGCTTTGTCGCGCGAAGTAAAAATGCCGGTGCACTCGAAAACCACATCGATGTTCAGGTCACCCCAGGGTAGGTCCTCGGGGTTTCGCTCTGCGAAGACCGCAATGCGATCGCCATTCACAACCATCGCATTGTCCTCTACCGACACCGAGGCACCGAAGCGCCCATGCGTCGTGTCGAACTGTAGAAGGTGCGCATTGATTTCAGGAGTGCCGAGATCATTGATGGCAACAATGCGCAACTGCGACGCCATTTCTGGTCGCTCATAGAGCGCCCGCAAGACATTGCGTCCGATACGTCCAAAACCGTTGATTGCTACGTTAACCATAACTATCTCCCTCTTTGCTGTGCATTATGTAGTAAATTTACAAAAAAACAAACAAAAAGCACGGAAAAACCATTTATTTTTAGTTTTATTACAAGTATTCGCAGCAAAAATTCAAATTCACGGTGCATAACTGACATGACTCAGGCATTATTCGTAATATTCTTACCAACAAAGACATCATAATGACGTCTGAACCCAATTTGCTTGCAGTCATTCAGCGCCAGCTGGGAGAGCTCAATAAATCAGAGGCCAAGGTCGCCAACGCGATTCTTAACGCACCTGAAGACGCGACACGCTCCAGCATCGCCGCACTCGCAGCCGCTGCAGGTGTCAGCGAGCCGAGCGTCAATCGATTCTGTAAGCGATTCGGTGCAACCGGATTTCCTGACTTCAAGCTACAGCTCGCCACATCCCTAGCGTCAGGCGTTAAGTATGTCAGCCGCTCTGTTGAGTTTTCAGACGACATCAATACGTTTCCGGCCAAGCTGTTCGACAACGCAATAAACGCCCTGCTGACTGCCAAAGACGGGCTGCCCCTAAAAGCGATTGCACAAGCGGTTGACCAAATTGCGCAGGCGCGGCGCGTTTATTTCTTTGGCCTCGGCACGTCGGCTGCGGTAGCGAGAGACGCAGAACACAAGTTTTTTAGATTTAACGTACCCGTATTCACGCACGAAGACCCATTAATGCAGCGTATGCTCGCCGCCTCAGCAGGCGTGGGCGATGTTTTCTTTTTCATTTCGCATACGGGTCGAACAAAAGTTTTGGTTGAGGCAGCAGAGATTGCCCGCCAAACGGAGGCGACTATCGTCTCTTTAACTGCCGAGGGCTCGCCTCTGGCAGAAAAAAGCCATTGCTGTATCAACGTACAAGTAGAAGAAGACACAGAGCAATACTTGCCCATGACGTCTCGACTGGTACAGCTTGTCATACTGGATGTTCTTGCCGCCGGCGTAACACTGCGCCGCGGAGAGGGCTTCACACCACATCTCGCTCGAATCAAAGACAGCCTTAAGGACACACGATTCCCAACGAGTTAAAACATGACAAACAATTCATTACTGGACACTTCTGGGCTACGCCAGAATGTGCGACTGCTCGGCGATACGCTGGGCGATGTTATTCGTTCCACCGTCGGCGAAGATCTCTTTGAAACGATCGAATCCATACGACAAGCATCGAAATCAGCGACCGATGTGGAACAAACAACGGCGCTTTTTAACGCGCTTCGCAAGCTGGACTCAGAGCAACTTCTGCTGATATCGCGCGGCTTTGCGCAATTTCTGAACCTTGCCAATATCGCCGACCAACACTTTACAACCACGAAGTCTGTGAGTGATCACTTCGGCGCATATGACCGCATTGCAAGTACTATTTCGGAGTTAAGCCAGGCGGTTAGCAAGGAAGCATTGGCTGAAGCTATTGCAAGTTTGCACATAGACCTCGTGCTTACCGCGCACCCTACCGAAATTACACGGCGAACCCTGATTCACAAGCACGGTGAGATACATGACTGCCTTACTGACCTTGAGAGCGGACTTGTAAGCGAAGAGCGTATTCAGTCCCGACTGGCTGACCTCATTGCACAAATCTGGCACACCGAGGAGTTTTTAGAGCAGCGCCCCACTCCCGTAGACGAAGCTCGATGGAGTTTTGCCGTAATCGAAAATTCGCTGTGGGATGCCGTACCCCAATTCCTGAGAGATCTCGACGCCATCGCGGAGAAATTTGCGCTGAACTTACCTCCGCGCACAAAGCCAGTGGTTCGGCTCTCGAGTTGGATAGGTGGCGATCGCGATGGGAACCCCAATGTCACGGCCAAGGTGACTCGGCGAGTAATGATCATCAGTCGGTGGCAAGCCGCAGATCTCATAAACCGGGACCTGGAGGCTATTTACGAAGAGCTCTCTATTACACGCGCAACAGATACGCTTCGAGCGCTAGTTGGCGACGTACGTGAACCCTACCGAGCTCTATTAAAACCGCTACGGGACGCAGTACGCAGACAGCGCGATGAACTTGGCGCGTACATTCAAGACGGGACATACCCCCTGCCGCCTGTCCTTTTCACTCAGGATGTTATCGCCCCTCTGCAGCAGTGCCGCGTGTCACTGGCGGAGGTAGGCTTGTCGGCTATCGCTAACGGAAAACTACTCGACCTCATCCGTCGATTGGAATCCTTTGGTGCTCACCTCGTGACGCTCGATGTTCGCCAGGAAAGTACGCGTCACAGCGACGTGATCGGCGAAATCACGGAAGCGCTCGGGCTTGGGAATTACAGTGAGTGGACCGAGCTGGATAAGCAGGCTTTTCTGAAAGCAGAAATCACCAACCCACGGCCGCTCCTGCCTTTGCACTTTGAAGCCTCGGAACCCTGTCAGGAGGTTCTTGACACATTTCGGGTCATTGCAGAGACACCCCGAGAGGCGCTCGGCTGTTATGTGATATCCATGGCATCTGAACCATCGGACGTGCTCGCAGTACAACTGCTCCTAAAAGCAACCGGGGGCCCCTTGGACCTTCCCGTCTCTCCACTCTTTGAGACACTCGATGATCTCGATGGCGCGCCCTCCACTCTGGACGCACTACTGAGTGACGATGAGTTCCGTGAGCGAATCGACCACTCAATGGTTGTCATGATCGGCTACTCCGACAGCGCTAAGGATGCGGGCATGCTGTCCGCTGGGTGGGCTCAATATCGTGCCCAGGAAGCCTTGTTGAATATTTGCCAATCACACGGCGTCAGTTTGCAACTCTTCCACGGCCGAGGTGGCACCATTGGCCGCGGCGGCGCACCCGCGCACCAAGCACTGTTGTCACAGCCACCCAGATCGCTAGAGCAGGGTCTTCGTGTGACCGAACAGGGTGAAATGATCCGTGTTAAATTGGGACTAAAGCCGCTCGCGATTAATACGCTTGGGCAATACACGAGCGCTATCCTTCGCGGCAACTTAACGCCTCCGCCTGTTCCCAAGCCCGAGTGGCGAGAGCTCATGAATGAATTGGCTGAACAGGCCTGTAGTGACTATCGTAGCTGGGTGAGGGGTAATCCCCATTTCGTTGAATACTTCAGGCAGGCGACACCCGAGCCCGAGTTAGCGAGCCTCCCGCTAGGCTCGCGCCCAGCACGTCGGCGCACCGGAGGAGGCATCGAGACCTTGCGTGCCATTCCTTGGATATTTGCCTGGTCGCAAAGTCGTCTGGTACTTCCTGCGTGGCTTGGCGCGGGCTCAGCGCTCAGCAAGGCCGTGGAAAATGGTTACCTGAATAGCCTGAGAGAAATGCGTGACCAATGGCCGTTCTTTGCATCGCGTTTATCCATGCTCGACATGGTGTATGCGAAGTCAGACCTGGTCATCAACTCGCTCTATGACGAAACACTGGTCGAAGAAAATCTTAAGACCTTGGGAAGCGACCTGCGCCAGCAGCTGAGCGCCGACATTGAATCACTGATGGTCATCCTCGATGTCGATACGTTGATGGCGTCAGACCCGTGGGGACTTGAGTCAATCGGGCTTCGCAATGTCTACACAGCACCGTTGAACCTAGTGCAGATCGAGCTTCTACGCCGCGTTCGAGCGAGCGAAAGCGAGTCTGTTCAGCGCGCCTTGATGGTTTCCATCGCCGGCGTCGCCGCGGGCATGCGAAACACCGGCTGACAAAATCTGCTTAAAATTTGCGAGCTAGGGGACGGCGTTTCGTCTTAAGGCTCGCGCTCTTTAAATACGGTCCTTGGGCACAGGGCTTTAAACTGAGCGTTGGCGCTCCGCTTTTACGGGTGCGCCCTTGAACAAAGGCTCTTCAACCAAGAGACCCTCTAATAAAAGCCCATTTGCTAAGACCCCCTTTACTAAGAGTCCCTTTAACAAAAAACCCTTTACCAAAAGCTCCTGTAATAAGAACTCCTTCACTAAGAGCCCCGTTACTGAGAGCCCATTTGCTAAGAGCCCCCTGGACTAACACTCCCTCAGATAAAAGCGCTTTACAGAAGCCTCTTCGCCGAGAGCGCCAGCCCTAGTTGACTTAGCTCATCGCCAGCTGACGAATATCGCTCAGTAAACTCACCAAGTAAGTTAAGAAACGACCTGCGTCACCACCATTGACCACCCGATGGTCGTAAGACAATGAAACTGGCAACATCACACGCGGCTGAAACGCTTCTCCGTCCCAAACAGGTTGGGTAGACGCTTTGCTGACACCTAAAATACCGACCTCAGGGGTGTTCACGATCGGGGTAAACCCTCGACCGCCAATATTCCCCAAACTGCTAACGGTAAATACCGCTCCCTGCATCTCATCAGGCTTGAGCTTTTTGTCCTTCGCCTTTGCAGCAAGATCTCGGATCTCATCAGACAAAACCCAAATCGATTTCTTATCCGCATCACGAATCACAGGAACAACAAGACCATTTGGCGTATCGACTGCCATACCGATATGGCAGTAATCCTTGTAAATGAGCGCCTCTCCCTGTTCAGCAAGGGACGATTTAATCTTCGGATTCTCATTAAGCGCGAGCGCGACGGCCTTGATAATGAAGGGTAGCGGCGACAGCTTGCTACCACGTCGCTCAGCCTCTGCTTTTAACCCTTTGCGGAAGGACTCCAAGTCTGTGATGTCTGCATCATCAAACTGCGTGACATGTGGCACGTTGAGCCATGACTTCGACATATTAGTCGCGGTGACCTTATCAATACGGGAACGCGCTTCACGACGAACAGGCCCGAACTTTGCGAAGTCCACGTCTGCAACTGCCGGAATACCCGAACCTGAGGTGACTGAAGCTGAAGAGGGTTCGGCTAAGCGTTTAGCAACGTGGGCTTGAACATCCTCTTTGAGGATTCGCCCTTTTGGACCCGATGCTTTGACCTCTGCAAGGTCAACACCAAACTCGCGAGCTAATTTTCTTACAGCGGGGCCCACATAAAGGCCGCTGGCATCGGTCGATGGTGCTCCACCTGCAGCCTGATTTACCACTTCAGAGGCTGGTGCTGGAGCAGATGCAGGTGCAGGTGCAGGTGCAGGTGCAGGTGCAGGTGCAGGTGCAGGTGCAGGTGCCGCAGAGTCTGTCGCAGATACGACCGGTACAGATGAGCGAACACGCACTAACGGTGCTCCCTCCTTCACCATGTCGCCTTCTTTTACCAAGAACTCAAGTATCTCCCCGCCAGCGCTTGCAGGAACCTCCATCGATGCTTTGTCTGATTCAAGGACAACAATCGAGTCACCCTCCGCCAGAACATCACCTACGGCGACCGGGATTTCGACAACCTCGACATCACCCTCAGTGCCAATATCGGGCACTGCAATCGTCAGTTCGCTCTCCGTGACAAGCGCATTTGGCTCGTCGGAAGTCGCTTCATCAACAGAATCGACCTCCGCAGCTGTTGCGCTATCTTCTGACGTGGAAGTTGGTGCATCAGGCACGTCAGCCGATGCCTCGCCTGAATCCTCAAGCTCGAGAATTAATATGGCGTCGCCCTCTGACAGCTCATCGCCCACAGCCACCTTAAGTTCTGTGATAACACCTGCATGAGAGGCCGGAATCTCCATGGACGCTTTATCCGACTCAAGAACAATAAGGCTTTGCTCGAGCTCAATCTGATCGCCAACAGCGACAAGAAGCTCAACCACTTCAGCGCCTTCGGCACCGCCAATATCAGGAACACAAATCGTATAGTTCGCCACGATCTCTCTCCTTTATACCGTTGTGGGGTCAGGTTTGGTGGGGTCGATACCGAGATCACTCATGACCTTTGCAAGATCTGCTCTTGGAATCACACCTTCATCGGCCAGTGCCGTCATTGCGGCAAGCACCACATACCGACGATCGACCTCAAAGAACTCCCTCAACTTCGCTCGCGTATCACTGCGCCCGAAGCCGTCAGTTCCCAGCACAGTAAATGACCGAGGCATGAACTCCCGGATCTGATTGGTATGCGCGCGCATGTAATCAGTCGCGGCAATAATCGGCCCCTCGGTCGCTGCCATACATTGGGTAACATAAGGGACCTGCGGCTCTTCAGCTGGGTTCATCATGTTACGCCGCGTGATCTTTTGACCCTCTCGGGCAAGCTCGTTGACGCTGGTCATGCTCCAGATGTCAGCGGCAACGCCATAGTCTTGCTCAAGCATTTCAGCGGCTGCTTCAACCTCCCGCATGATCGTTCCAGCACTCATCAACTGAACGCGCTTTTTAGACTTGGCAGTCGATTTCTTTAGGGGGTACAACCCCTTGACGATGCCCTCTTCAACCCCTTCTGGCATATCTGGGTGAACGTAGTTTTCGTTCATTGTGGTGATGTAATAAAAGACGTTTTCTCCGTCTTCGAACATGCGCTTCATGCCTGAACTGATAATCGTTGCCAGCTCATAGCTGTATGTAGGATCGTATGAAATACAATTAGGAATGGTCGTCGCCATCAGATGACTGTGACCGTCTTGGTGCTGAAGACCTTCGCCGTTAAGCGTTGTCCGACCCGCAGTCGCACCCATCAAAAAGCCACGTGCCTGACTGTCACCCGCCGCCCATGCGAGGTCGTGAATGCGTTGGAAACCAAACATCGAGTAGAAGATGTAAAACGGCACCATTGGGTAATCGGACACGGAGTACGACGTGGCAGCGGCAAGCCAAGCGGACATCGCACCAGCCTCATTAATACCCTCTTCGAGAATCTGACCTGTCTCTTCCTCCTTGTAATAGAGGATCTGACCCGCGTCGTGCGGCGTGTACTGCTGACCGACAGATGAGTAAATACCTAACTGTCGGAACATGCCTTCCATGCCAAAAGTACGTGCTTCATCAGGGACAATAGGAACGACACGCTCGCCAATTTGCTTGTCTTTAACCAAGGATGACAGGACGCGAACAAACGCCATCGTGGTAGAAATCTCGCGCTTACCACTCCCCTTAAGCTGAGCTGCGTATGCCGACTTGGCGGGTGCAGGCAGACTGTAAGAAACCGCTCGTCTAGCAGGAATGCTACCTCCCAATTCAGCACGCTTTTCACGCAGGTAGCGCATCTCAGGACTATCCTCCGGCGGACGATAGAAGGGCACATCCTTCAGATCTTTATCTGAGACTGGAACACCGAAACGATCCCGGAATGCCTTAAGGCTCTTCATGTCGAGCTTTTTCAGCGAATGCGTCTCGTTCGCTGCTTCGCCTGCCTCGCTGGTGCCGTAACCTTTCACCGTCATGGCTAAGATTACGGTTGGACGCTCCGTCTCCTCGCACGCTGCAGCGTAAGCCGCATAGACTTTATAAGGATCATGACCTCCGCGATTGAGATACATGATGTCGTCATCGCTCAGATCTTTGACGAGATCGAGCGTCTCTGGGTATTTCCCGAAGAAGTGCTCTCGCGTGTACGCACCACCATTAAACTTACAGTTTTGAAGCTCACCATCGCAGACTTCGTCCATGCGCTTTAGCAGCATTCCTGACTTATCGCGCTCAAACAACGGGTCCCAACGACGCCCCCAGACCACCTTGATCACATTCCAGCCAGCACCGCGGAACACGCCCTCGAGCTCCTGAATAATCTTGCCGTTACCACGGACTGGGCCATCGAGCCGCTGAAGGTTGCAGTTCACAACAAAGTGAAGGTTTCCCAAGCCCTCGCGCCCGGCCAGACCGATCGCGCCGAGCGATTCAGGTTCATCACATTCCCCATCGCCCATAAAACACCAAATCTTGCGGTCCCGATGATCAACCAGCCCGCGCTTCTGCTGATATTTCATAACATGAGCTTGGTAGATTGCTTGAATCGGCCCCAGCCCCATCGACACCGTTGGGAACTGCCAATAGTTGGGCATCAGCCATGGATGGGGATAAGACGAAAGACCGTTACCCGAAACCTCGCGTCGGAAATTTTCGAGATGACTCTCGTTAAACACGCCCTCGAGGTACGAACGTGCGTACATGCCAGGCGCACTGTGTCCTTGATAGAAGACCAAGTCGCCAGGGTGGCCGTTACCTGTTCCTCTGAAAAAGTAGTTCATTCCAACATCGTAGAGCGTCGCGCTTGAGCTGAAGCTTGAGATGTGGCCGCCGAGCCCGTCTTCATTGTCATTAGCGCGCATGACCATTGCCATAGCGTTCCAACGAATCAACGAGCGAATGCGACGCTCCATGAAGAGATCACCCGGCATGACGCGCTCATCTTCCGGGTTAATGGTGTTTTTGAAAGGGGTTGTAATCGCCGCAGGAAGACGGACGCCCTGCTCCCGCGCATGATCTGTCAGCTTACCGATCAGCTCACTGGATGCGCCTTCTCCGTTGAATCGTTTAACCGCATCAAATGAATCCAACCACTCTTGTGCTTCAACTGGATCTAATCGCGTATTCATTGCATTCCCGCCTTAAGATTCTTTTTTAGAACTTACTTGCTTATTCGTTATCGCATTGAACACTACATTAAACTCTGAAAATTTGATACATAGTTCTATTATAGAATTTAAAATTGCGATTTATCAGATTGCGATAAGATAGGGGCATCCGGAAAGCCCACCCCCTCCCCCGCCATTAATACCAAATAAGAATTTAGCCCTGCTCTCAGGTCGTCAAAACATTGGTTAGAGATCAGGGATAAAGACCAAACGA
>CAJXZI010000015.1 GCA_913063005.1 uncultured Halieaceae bacterium
CTAGTTCGGAAGCAAAATCGATAATTCCAGATTTATCTGAAACACTTATGAGTGCCCAGAACGGCGGTTCTTGGAGGCGGTGTCGTGGCGAGAACTGAAATAGCTGCGGTGACGCTTGATGGACTGGCGTTATAACTATCGTCAACCAAGCAAATACCGCCTTCAAGAAGACGTGTCTTGCCGCGGCCTTCTACCGGGTCTAACGCCTCGAGGCCTGCAATAATGTCATCCTGATCAAGTCCCAGCGCAACACCCACTGCGGCGCCGGCAAGCGCGTTCATTACACCGGCTGTGCCCGGGACTGCCAGTTCTATCGAATAACGCTGCCCACACATGGAAAACGTCAGCGAAGTTCCCGCAAAGCCCCGATAGACCGCATCCAAGCAGCAAATGTCTGCCTCCGAATTCATTCCAAAAGTGATGATGGATGCGGGCTGGGCGCGTTCTTTCCAGCCGTTGAGGTGAGGTTGGTCAGCATTCAATATCGCAACAACGTCAGGCGTCAGACCGTCGAGAATCTCCCCTTTGGTCTCAACAATGGTCTCAACACTTCCGAACCGACCGACGTGTGCCTCCAGAGCATTCAGGAGCACAACCACCTGCGGCTTCACCATTTGGGTGAGGTAGGCAATATCACCCCGTTGAGCCGCGCCCATTTCGACCACCGCAAACTCAGGGTCGGATGACAAGCGCGCGAGGGTAAGCGGAACACCCAACTCATTATTTTGGTTGCCCCGTGTCGCTATCGTATTGCCCGCTCGTGCACACATTTTCTCGACGAAGGCTTTTGCCGTGGTCTTGCCGGCACTCCCCGTAATACCGACCACTTTTGCTAAGGCGCCTTTTCGCATAAGTAAACCAAAATCTGCGCAGGCTTTTTCGACATTGTTTACGCGCAGTGAAGGTATTGTCTGACGTACTGACTGCGCGCTGACGACTGCAGCCGCACCGTTGGCGATAGCAGCGTCAATAAAATCGTTACCGTCAACGGTCGCACCCTCAATAGCGGCAAATAAATCACCGGGCTTGACCTGTCGGCTATCGATTGCGAGCCCGGTCAAGGCGACATCCTCGCACTCGAGGGAAAGTCCAAGCTGATGAGCAAGAAGCGAGAGATTCACACTAGACATTGGCGATCTCCCTTGCTGCCAGCGCCTGGCGCGCTTGCTCAACATCTGAGAATACCTGCTGTGTTGTTCCAACGATCTGATAACTCTCGTGGCCTTTACCTGCAATCAGCACGGTGTCACCAGGGCTCGCAGACTTAATGGCATGAGCAATCGCCGCTGCCCTATCAAGCTCAACCCTCATGTTGGCCCTGTCACAGCCTGATGCAATCTCTTCAGCAATCGCAGCTGGATCTTCGGTGCGTGGGTTGTCGTTAGTGATAACAACGTTAGAGGCTAAGTCAGATGCAATACGCCCCATCTCGGCGCGCTTCCCTGAATCTCGATCCCCGCCACAACCAAATACCACCCACAACTCGCCAGCACAGGATGATTTAAGCGTAAACAGGGCACTCGCAAGAGCGTCGGGGGTGTGAGCGTAATCAACAACCACGCGAACACTCTCGCCACCACCAACCGCTTGCATTCGGCCGTCTACGGATTGCAAATAGCTAGCGGCGGCAGCAACATCCTTGAATCCAAACCCAAGCCCACAGACCGCCATCATCGCCGCAGCCACGTTGAATGCATTGAATCTGCCATGAACATTTATGGCGACAGGCGCCGAGCCAAACGGCGAATGAAGCTGAAACGACAGACCCGAGGCATCTTCGCTTATCACCTGCACATAGACATCCGCCGAGGTATCTTGAAGTGAAACGCCCAAGGCAGACTGAGCGGCAAACTCACGTGCGCTAAGGGTGTTTTCATCATCGGCGTTGTAGATGACTCGCTCGGGCTGAAAATCCCTGAAAAGCCGGAGCTTGGCCTGTCGATACGCGGCCATGTCCTTGTGATAGTCCAGATGATCACGGGTTAGATTACTAAAAACACCCGTGTGAATCGTCAAGCCATCGAGCCGCCCTTGATCCAATGCATGGCTCGATGCCTCGATAGCAGCAAAGCCAACCCCCTGCTCAACCCATTCAGCCAATTGACGGTTCAGAGAGATAATATCGGGGGTCGTATTCTGACTCGCGACAGCTTCACCTGAGCGCGTTCTGGCACCCAATGTTCCAATCGTACCGGCTGACTCACCCAGCAGTCTGAGTAGCTGCCCGATGTAGTCGCTAATGCTTGTTTTTCCATTGGTGCCTGTTACGGCAATAAGGGCTAATTGCTGCGAAGGGTCCGCGTAAAAACGTTTCGCAAGTGCTCCGATCTGTTCTTTGAGGTCCGACATTGGAATAATTCGGTCGCCCTCAAGCGAAGCCGACGATGACTCTGCCAGAACGACGGAGGCCCCTCTATCTAGGGCATCTGCAATAAATTGGCGCCCGTCTGTCTGAGTACCCTGCACCGCAATAAAAGCGCACCCCGACGCAACCTGACGGCTATCGAGCGTAAGATCGCTAATGGGCGTATTGGCAAGCGAGGAGGGAATATCCACCAGTCCGTTTGCCAGCTGGACAAGAGACATACTAGCCACGAGCCGCACCTCCGGCACTAGCCATCATCAGCACATCTGCTTGCTGCGCGGTATCCGGCACCGCATTGCGAATACGCAAAACTTCCTGCGTGATGCGCGAATAGACCGGCGCCGCCGCCGCACCACCACCGTAGACATCACCCTCAGGCTCATCGATGACAACCACCGTGACATACTGAGGTGATTCGATAGGTGAAACGCCCGCAAACAAGGCCACATAGCGGTCATCGAGATAACCCGCAGCCCCCACTTTATGCACTGTACCGGTCTTTCCGCCCACGCTAAATCCCGGGACGCTAGCGCGTTTAGCGGTCCCCTCCTCTCCAGTCACTCGATGAAGTACCGTGACAACTTTGCGCGCAATCTCGGGGGAGACCACTTGCCGTCCCGCTCTGGGAGCTTCATTGGTGGCCAGTAAAGTAAGCGGGACAAGTCGCCCGCCGTTAGCGAAAGCGCCGTAGGCGTGCGCCAACTGCAGTGGCGTCACTAACAACCCGTAGCCAAATGCTGGCGTGACCTGGTCAATCGCACTCCAGAAATCGTGATCTGGCAGTCGCCCGGAGCGCTCACCGGGAAACTCGGCGCCCGTTGTCCGTCCCAGGCCAAAACGCTGAAACACGTCAATAATATTCTCGTACCCGACAGCCTGCGCCATCTTGGTGACACCTACCTGGCTAGACTTCTCAATGACGCGAGAGACAGTAATAGCGCCGTAGTTGCGAGGATCAGGTAGTACTTTGTCACCCACTGTGATGCGACCCGGCGAGGTATCGATAATGGTATCGATATCAAATTGCCCGCTCTCCAGCGCCGCAACCAAAGTAAGAGGCTTAACTGTCGAGCCGGGCTCATATACATCCGTAGCCACGCGATTACGCATAGCCGCAAGATTCAACTGCCCACGGCTATTTGGATTAAACGACGGCAGGTTCGTCATCGCGAGAATCTCGCCAGAATGTGCGTCGATGGTTACAGCCGAGGCGGCGGCCGCTCCCGTCTCCTTCATTGCACGAAGAAGCTCTCGATGCTGAACATGCTGCAGCCGAAGGTCGATGCTCAGCTGTAGACTCTCACCGTTAGTCGCCTCGCTGACAACACCAATATCTCTAATAGCCTCGCCGTGCAGGTCCTTGATAAACCGTTTCTTACCAGGCACCCCCTGAAGACTCTCATCGAATAGCATTTCAACGCCCGACGCACCCGCCCCATCGATATTAGTCGTACCCACAAGCTGAGAAATAACCTCACCCGCAGGATAGAAGCGCCGGTACTCACGCTTCCCATAGATACCAGGAATCCCAGAAGACAAAACAGCTCGAGCAACCGAGGGGGTTTGATGCCTCGCGAGGTACATGAACTGCTTGTCTTGATAGCGCTTAAGCTTCGCGAGAAAGCCATCTTCAGACAGATTCAACAATCGCGCGAGCTCGCTCTCTTTGCCGCTCCCCATTAGCTGCTGCGGATTGGCCCACAAAGTAACAACGGGGGTTGAAACGGCGAGTGGCGCGCCTCGACGGTCGGTAATGAGGCCCCGGTAGGCAGGGATCTCAGCCGAGCGCACCGAGCGCAAATCGCCCTGACGCTTTAGAAAGTCCGCGCCGTACTGGCTCGCCCCGACCTGGAGCTGAATCAAGCGAAAGACCAACATACCAAAGAGGCCGACTAAAACAGCGGCAACAAAGAGAACCCGCAATCGATAGCCAGCGTGCTGTGGTGCCCTTGCGCTCATTCTACGACCACCTTGATCGCACCGGTACTGGGCGAAGTCATCGCCAAACCAGTCACTGACAGCTCGCTCACGCGGTGCGGAGCACTGAGCGTTGAGTACTCAAGCACCAGACGACTATGGTCCTCTTGTAACCGCCACCGCTCACTTTCCAGAACTTGTAATTGCGCAAAAAGAAGCCGCGTTTGGTGCGTCTCACCAATCACCATCAATGCACTACCAAGACAGAGCGCGAGCAAGGCGGGCACACTGAGAACGGAGGCGCAAAATCGACCTATCATTATCGACGCTCCGCCACACGCATCACCGCGGAACGAGAACGCGGATTGCGAGCAATCTCTTCATCACTCGGCCTGATGGCCTTGCCAATCAAATTAAGCGTCTTGCCCGCATCACTATCAACAACAGGTACGTGACGAGGCAACTGGATACCTCGCGCTTGATCGCGCATAAACCGCTTTACGATCCGGTCTTCGAGCGAGTGGAAGCTGATCACCACCAGGCGACCACCAATTTTCAACTTATCGACCATCAAAGACAGCGCAAGCTCGAGATCCTCGAGCTCACGATTGATGAAAATCCGGATTGCCTGAAATGCGCGGGTAGCAGGGTGCTTATGGGGCTCCCACTTGGGATTCGCCTCCGCAATAATCGACGCAAGCTGCCGCGTGCTCGTTATCGGCGCCTCGACCCGCGCCCGAACCACCGCCGAGGCCATGCGCTTAGCGAAACGCTCCTCGCCGTACGTCTTGATAACATCCGCGATTTCTTGCTCCGGCGCCGCAGCCACCCACTCAGCAGCCGTCATACCGCTTCGCGTATCCATCCGCATATCGAGCGGACCGTCGCCATTGAAGCCGAATCCGCGCGTCGCATCATCGAGCTGCGGCGAGGAAACGCCCAGATCAAGCAGAATCCCATCGAGCGATCCATCGCTTACGACGCGTGAGATATCAGCAAAACTACCCGGCACAAATTGAAAACGAGAATCCTCTGCAAGGACCTGGGCCGACGCTTCCGCCGCGGGATCTTTATCAACCGCGATCAACCGGCCGGCCTGCGATAAGCGTGACAGGATTGCGCGCGAATGCCCTCCGCGACCAAATGTCCCATCAAGATAAGATCCGTCCGCCCGCACCGACAAAGCGGAGACAGACTCCGCTAACAGCACTGAAATATGCTCAGACTGAGTCAAAGCTTCAGCCCCATCAACTCATCAGGCATATCGCCGTCTTCAGCCGCAAGCGCCGCCTCACATTCAGCCTCCCATAATGCGTCTGACCAAAGCTCCAGCTTATTACCCTGCCCCACCAGAACGACTCGCTTCTCGAGCTGAGCGTATTCGCGAAGCGCACTAGGAAGCAGGACTCGCCCATTTGAGTCGAGCTCCAAGTCGCTCGCATAGCCCAAAACAAGGCGCTGGAATCGGCGCACGGCTGGATTCAATGTGGGGAGGTCTTGCACGTCACGCTCAATCCGCTCCCACTCTTTAAGGGGATAAATGACCAAGCAAGAAGATTGGGTATCAATCGTAACGACCAGAGAGCCGGCGCTGACATCAAGGAGCGACTCGCGCTGGCGCGCCGGGACAGATAGCCGCCCTTTCGCATCCAGATTGATGTGCTGAACTCCCCTAAACACCACATTTTCCCCATGTAACCCGTAAAAAAGCAGGTTAATTCCCCAATAACCCACTTTTTCCCACTTATCACCACTGTAGCAACCAAGACCAGAGGGGTCAATGCGAGAAAACCAAAAAACCTCGTAAATTCAGGGCCTTATAAGTGTCGAGAGTCGTGCTTATAACCTCTGAGATTCGGCTTTTTGCGAAGAAAAAAACAGGCGAGAAGTCAGCCTTTTAGAAGCCCTACGAAGACCAAGACTGTTATTTTAAGCCCAAAGAGAATAAGAAAACTCTGGATATGCTATATCGATATAAATGAAGGGTTTGATATCGATATAAAAAGGAGCGCCCCAACCGGTAAGGGTAAGGGGCGCATAGCGAGTCGGTCGATAAGCCGGGTTCTGTCGTGAACGGTCATTCATCTGCGACGCCTGTCACCAGACGCCTGTAGCGACCTACCCGGATCCGCCGAGGGTCACGGCAAAAGGATCCCTATTTGGTCTTGCTCCGAGCGGGGTTTACCATCGCCACGCCTGTTACCAGTCGCGCGGTGCGCTCTTACCGCACCTTTTCACCCTTACCTCGAATTGCTCCGAGGCGGTTTCCTTTCTGCTGCACTTTCCGTGAGCTCACACTCCCCAGGCGTTACCTGGCGCTCTGACCCATTGGAGCCCGGACTTTCCTCTGCACGCAGTGTGCAGCGACCGTCTAACCAACTCGCGGCGACAATAGCACTGACTAGACTATCGCTCAATCAGATATCAATTGCTGATAAAGCTCACGGGATTTAAGGCCGTAGTGATCCGCCACTATTTGAGCGGCTTTTCGTGGCGGCAACTCAGATGCCAAACGTTCCAACAACGCCCTGCCTTCAGCACTCAACGAAGTCGATTGCGTAACAGCGGCTGAGATCACAACAAACTCTCCCCGTTGCTGATTGCTGTCGCTCAACACCCACTCACGGATCTCGGACACCGGCGCTCGGCGAATCGTTTCAAAGGTCTTGGTCAGCTCTCTCGCTATGCAAACCTCATGCGCCTCACCGAACACCGACATCATATCTGTTAATAAATCGACTATCCGATGGGGCGCCTCGTAGAGAACTGCGGTGGTACCAAGAGCTTTGAGGGCCTCAAGTCGCTTCACCCTCGCAACACGCTTAGCAGAGAGAAAACCCTCAAAGTGAAAGTGATGTGTCGGAAGCCCAGCCGCACTCAGCGCAGTAATGGCGGCACAGGCTCCAGGCAAAGGAATCACCAGCCCCCCTTTATTTTGTACACCCCGTACCAAGGCATACCCCGGGTCGGAAATCAACGGCGTCCCCGCGTCGCTGATGAGCGCAATGGATTCACCCGCATCAACCCTGCTGACCAACCGATCCATCACATGGGCGTCGCTGTATTCATGAAAACTAATGAGTGGCGTCGAGATATCGTACTGCGCCATGAGTGTACGGGAGTGACGCGTATCCTCTGCCGCAATCAAATCGACAGCTTTCAGCGTCTCAATTGCTCTGAGCGTTATGTCACCCGTATTCCCGATAGGCGTGGGCACAATATACAATGCAGCTTTCAATTCTTGGTTCTCTCCGTACAATCAGGACGCATGATTGACCCTACTCCAACAGTAACTGGTCGCCCGCTCCATGATGGCACTTTCTCGGGGCGCCTGCACAAGTGGGCATTGAGCAGTCTGGTATGCCTGCACCTCGCGGCGTGCACAACCGCACCTTCCGTTGACGTACCTTCAACAAAAGGCGCCATATCGGATTACCCAATTCCTACTCAACGAAAAGTCGATGCTGGCGATACGCCCGATACTCGCCTAGACCATGAAGCGGTACTTTGGGCGCAAAAAATTGCGGCGGAGCGAGGTTGGCTATTTGCACTCGCAGAACTAGAGGCGCTAGAAGAGGGTTTGATCTCAGCGAATACTGAGCGCTTCATACGGTCTCAATTACTGTGGCTTAAAGGCGATACCACTGCTGCCAATACTCAGCTCTCTGAAGTCGTTGTAAGTGGTAAAGAAGAACTCGACCTTTTACTCGCAGAACGACAGCGCCGAGCATTCGAGGCGGGGGAGGCGGTGGCGTCGGCGAAGATTGCCTTGGAGCGCTTACAACTGGGCTATGAGGGCGACAACGCAACCACTTATTCGGCTGTCTTCGACCTTTTGTCTGCAGCATCAGAACAGCAAATCGCCGCGGAGCTTCGCAAAACAGAACCCAATAGCGACTGGGCAGCATGGCTAAGTCTTAACCGCGCCTATCGGAAAGGACGCGATGAGGTTATGAGCTGGCGCCAATCTCACCCCATTTTACCAAACGGGTTACTCAGCCTACCGTCAGGACTGCAAACATGGCTTGAAAGCGACTTACCCTCCCGCGTAGCTGTACTTTTGCCGTTGAGTGGCCGGCTCAAGGATGCCGGCGAGGGTGTACTTGAGGGTATAACGGAAGGTCTGTATGCGAGCTACAGAGACTCAGCACTGCGTCCGCAGTTAATCACCATTGACACCGAAGCTGCTGGCAGCGGCAACGCGGCCTACCTAGCAGCGCTCGAGCGCGGTGCCGACTTTGTCGTGGGACCACTAACCAAAGAGCGCGTGACCGAGCTGCAGTCAGCCGAGACGTTACCCATCCCAGTGCTGGCACTCAACCGTGGGGCGACTGTCGACGCCGTGGCAACACCAACAGTGAAGCAACTTCTCAGTCTCAGCCTCGCCCCGGAGGACGAAGCAATCCAGCTGGCGTCCATGGTTTGGCAGGAAGGTTTGCGCAAGCCATTGGTTATCATGCCAGAGTCAGCTTGGGGCAACCGTATGTATGGCGCTTTTAGTCGTGCATGGGAGTCGCTGGGCGGCGATGTCAGAGCGCTTACAATACTCAGTGATGAGGTAACTGATAATGAGACGGTTGCGACTAGCCTGGCCACACTACAGAGCGAATCGCGTATAAAGGAGGTCGAGAAAGCCTTCGAGGCACCAGTAGACGCCCAGACGCGGCGCCGAACTGATCTTGATGCCGTGATCTTGCTGGTGCCCACCCCCCAAATGGCCCGTGAAATTCGTCCCCTACTGCGCTTCCATTACGCTGGTAAGCTACCCGTTTATGCGCCTTCGACCATTTATCAGCCTGAATCAGGCATCGCAAATCGCGATCTAAATGGCATTCGATTTGTGCTCACGCCCAACGCATTCGCCGCAGACAGAAAAGACTCGACGCAGTTACACGCCCTTGGCCTGGACGCTGCGGCATTCATTGATCATTTTTATCAAGCAGAGCAAACCCGCGGAACGCTTCTTTTTGGCGCAACTGGAGATCTGAGCGCCGATAACGCGGGTAATATCCGTCGACGATTGAAACCGGCGATAATTGCGCGAGGCAAAGCACGCGCCATTTAGTAGCCTGTGATCTTCCATCTCCAGGGAGATCTCGACCATCCAAACAATTGGTCTACATTGGGAAACCTGCGCGGCGCACTTTCTGTGGACCAGAGATGTCGTCACCATTACCGCCAATTTCCGAAGCCGATTTGGTGAAGTCGATCTCATCGCTCTCGATGGCAACACTCTCGTTTTTATCGAGGTTAAGTACCGGAAAAATAGCCGATTTGGCCCGTCTCCTTGCACCGTATCCAAACACCAGCAGAAACGCATTGCCCTCACCGCCAATGTTTTTCGATCGGAGCATCAAGAGTATTGCCACTGGCACTGCCGATTTGACATCATCGGGTTTGATCAGAACGACGATCAAATCCACCTAACATGGTTAAAGGCCGCGTTCGACAGCATCGAGTAATCTAGTTATGGACAGTTTCGATATCACGGCTGATTTTTTCCATCAGCAGATTGCACAAGTCAGTTTGTCCGCAGATTCCGTCGCAGAAATGGCGGAAGCCGCAGCGCCCTTGATGGCAGGTGCAATGATGGCCGAACGTAGAGTTTATTCGATTGGTGCCGGCATCGACGCTCATATCGCAAACACCTTTTGTCACATCATTCGGGAGGGCTTGGACACTGAGCGTCCCAACTTACCGATTACCCCCTTGACCTCGGTGGGCGCAGAACCCACCGATGCTGCTGCGCATTGGATTGCACGAGAGATACGTACACTGGGTCACCCGGGTGATGTTGCTATCGTCTGGGGGGCAAACCTGACAACCAACGGCATAGACTCGATCCACTCAGCGCTGACACAACGTGAAATGACGTCATTCTGGATAGGGGCAAACAGCCCGAGTCACTCGCTGCCCTTCGCAGACACAAGCCCCTCAGTACGGCTCGGACTGTGCACTATGACGGCAGTAGCAATGGCGCGTATTGTGGAGGGCGTCCTTTTCGACCACTAAAGGACGAGCGCCGTAACGCGACTATTTTACAAGTTTGAGCGAGGGCTTTTTACCAGACCCAGGTGAGATCGGGTCTGGCTCTGGCGGCGTCGGGTTATCCGAATCGTCTTCATCATCGAAAATCATACCCTGGCCATTCTCTCGGGCGTATATCCCCAAAACGCTGTTCACGGGGAGGAATACCTCCATTGGAACGCCACCGAAGCGACCACTAAAAGCGATGGTGTCATTACCTAAATGCAAACTCACCACGGCTGTGGGAGAAATATTGAGAACAATTTGGCCCTCGTTGACGTAATCAACGGGGACCACAACGCCCTCCACCCCAGCATCAACAAGCACATGCGGCGTACAGTTGTTATCTACGATCCAATCGTAAATCGCACGAACCACATAAGGCTTACTGGGCGTCAATAGAGTCTCCCCGAAGAATCAGCTGCGCATTTCCCGCTCTTGAACAGACAGACTCTCTTGGAAGGCCTCTCGACCGAACAAACTGTCCATATAATTAAACAACGGCTTGGTTTGCTTAGTTGCGCGAATGTCGACCCCAAGCGCAGGTAGGCGCCATAAAATCGGAGCGATACAGCAGTCAACAAGTGTGTACTCCTCACTCATAAAGTAAGGTTTCTCGACAAAGATCGGTGATAACGCGGTAAGGCTGTCGCCAAGATCGCGACGTGAAACAGCAACATCACCCGCATTGGATGAGTGCAAGATAGTGTCAACGAGCGAACACCAGTCGCGCTCTACTCGGTACATAAACAAACGGCTCTCGGCACGAGCCACTGGATACACCGGTAACAGCGGTGGATGCGGGAATCGTTCATCCAAATATTCCATCATTACCTTCGACTCATACAGAATAAGGTCTCGGTCAATGAGCGTTGGCATCGTGTTGTAGGGGTTCAAATCTCCCAACTCCGGCACGGGGACGCCATCCACACCTTCGACCAAATCTACAGACACACCTTTCTCGGCCAAGACAATGCGAACACGGTGGCTGTAGTGACTGGTGCTATCTGAGAAAAGGGTCATAGCAGAGCGTTTCGAAACCGCTGCTGCCGCGTCGTCGGTTACCTTCATGAAGAACTCCGGGCGGGATTTGAATGTAATAAAGGCGGAGCACTGCCCCGCCTTTTGTGATTATGCCCTTGCAGGCTAATTAGTGCACGTCTTTCCAGTATTCTCGGTTAAGTGCCCAAGCGATGATGAAGAAGATCGCCAAAAACAGCATTACCTTCTTACCGATCTCAATGCGTGTTTGTTTGAATGGCTCCGCCGTATAGGCCAGGAAGTTCACAAGGTCATACATCGCGCCATCAAACTCTGCCGTTGTCATGACCCCTGCTGCTGACACTTCCAAAGAGTCGCAGTGACCTTCAGCGTGATCGCTGTCCGCATTAACACACTGAGGCAAGCCTTGGAGCTCAAGAAGAACGTGAGGCATACCCACATTTGGATACACCAAGTTGTTTACACCATAGGGGCGAGAATCATCTTGATAAAAAGTGCGCAGGTAGGTGTAGAGGTACTCAGGCTTCTTCGCACGCGAAATCAGCGTTAGATCGGGTGGCGCTGCGCCAAACCAACCTTTTGCGACATCTTTATCCATACTGATATCCATCAGCGAGCCGATCTTCTGATCAGGATCGAGCAACAAATGCTCACGGTAGAGATCTTCTGGAATGCCCAAGTCTTTCGCTACACGGTTGTGACGAGAGTACTGAAGCGAGTGACAACCCGCGCAGTAGTTTGCGTACAACGCGGCACCGTGCTGCAAAGAAGCTTGGTCACTCGCATCCGCCACAAACTCGTCACAGGGGATGCTGCCACAGTCATAGGCCGACTCAGCACCAACAGCCTTTAGAGGCAACCACGTGAGCACAGCGACGACGGCTAAAGTGGCAATATTTTTGCCGAAGCCCATGCCGCCATCCATAGTGATGCGGTCTGGCACTTCTTTTGTCTTATCCCAAGTCGACCACCAGTACATACCAAGGAAGAACACAAAATAGTAGATGGTGCAGATCTGTGCCAAAAGCGTGCGACTTTCTGTTGGTGCTTTAACACCAAGGACGCCAAGAATGATGAAGCAGATCACAAATCCCAGCAGCATCACACGATTCAGCATGCCGCGGTAACGCCATGAACGAACGGGGTTGCGGTCAATCCATGGCAACGCAAAAGGAATGGCGACCGATGCAGCGAAGGCTACGAAGCCCCAGAACTTATCGGGAACGGCGCGCAAGACTGAGTAGTACGGCGTGTAATACCAAACCGGCGCAATGTGCGCGGGTGTCTTAAGTGCATTCGCTTCTTCGAAGTTAGCCAATTCCAAGAAGTAACCACCCATCTCAGGCGCGAAGAAAATGATGCCACAGAAGAAGAACAAGAAAACCGCAATACCTTGAATATCGTGCACCGAGTAGTAGGGGTGGAACTTAATACCATCGAGTGGGATTCCGTTCTCGTCCTTGTGCTTTTTGATCTCGACGCCGTCAGGGTTGTTTGAACCTACTTCATGAAGCGCGAGGATGTGCAAGACAACCAGTGCGAGCAAGACAATGGGCAACGCAACGACGTGCAACGCGAAGAAGCGGTTGAGCGTGATGCCTGACAGCAAGTAGTCACCACGAATCCACGTTGTAATGTCTTCACCGACGACAGGTATCGCACCGAACAGTGAAATGATGACCTGTGCGCCCCAGTAAGACATCTGACCCCAGGGGAGTACGTAACCGACAAACGCCTCGGCCATAAGCACGACGAAAATAAGCATCCCGAAGATCCAGATAAGCTCTCTGGGCTTCTGGTAGGAGCCGTACATCATGGCGCGGAACATGTGCATGTACACAACAATGAAGAAGGCGGAAGCACCGGTGGAGTGCATGTACCGCAGCAACCAGCCGTATTCAACGTCACGCATGATGTATTCAACCGACGCAAACGCTTCTTCAGCGCTTGGCGTATAGCTCATTGTCAACCAGATACCGGTGAGCAACTGGTTAACCAGTACAAGCAGGGAAAACACACCAAAGAAGTACCAAAGGTTAAAGTTCTTCGGCGCGTAGTATTTGCCCATGTGCGTGTCCCATGCACGCGTCACGGGAAGTCTCGCGTCAATCCACGAGACCAATCCTGTCAATGCCTTTTCCATTTACGCAACCTCCGTGTCAACGCCAATGACAAGCACGTCATCGCCTTCGAATGAGTAAGGTGGGATGATCAGATTATCCGCCGCCGGAACACCCTTGTAGACGCGTCCTGCCAAATCAAATTTGGAGCCGTGGCATGGGCAGAAGAAACCACCCAACCAGCTGTCGCCACCTAAATCGGCCGCGCCCACTTCAGGTCGGAACTTGGGTGCACACCCGAGGTGCGTGCACAAGCCAACGACCACAAGATACTCTTCGTTGAGAGATCGCGGTGCGCCACTGATGTAGTCAGGCTGATCAGATGTGTCAGAATTTGGATCCTTGAGGTTGTCGTCAAGGCTGGGAAGACCCGCGATCTGCTCGGGCGTTCGTCGAAGCACATAAACAGGCTTACCACGCCACTCAACAACGACCATCTGCCCCGGCTCGATCTTGCTAATGTCGGCCTTAACGGGCGCACCGGCTGCCTTGGCCTTCTCTGAGGGGTTCCATGACGCCATGAACGGCACTGCAACACCAACCACACCTGCGGCGCTTACGCCCGTTGTGGCCATGGTGAGAAATCGACGTCGTGTTTGGTCTGATGCGCTGCCAGCGTCGGCCGCCTGACCTGCCTCAACTTCACTCATTCGGTTATCTCCGATCTTAGTTATGTTGTCGGCAGCGCTGTGTCACTGCCGTATGTAAATTTAAAGCCGCGAAAGTTTAATCGTCGGTATTACGCACAGCAAGGTGAGGCAGGCCATAAATGACCTGCTTATAGTCAAAATTTGTTCAGTAACGTGACAGCGATCGCTGTCACAAAGAAATTTACCGCTTTGAGAACTGCGGACGACGGCGCGCTTTGCGCAGACCGACTTTTTTACGCTCAACTTCACGCGCATCACGGGTCACGAAACCGGCCGCACGGAGAGTACCGCGGAGCGACTCGTCGTACTCGAGAAGCGCTCGAGTAAGACCGTGACGAATCGCACCTGCCTGACCAAAGTTACCGCCACCAACAACGGTGATGTTTGCATCGAACTTCTCAGCGTTTTCGGTGAGCTCGAGGGGCTGGCGAACGATCATACGAGCAACTTCACGACCAAAATACTCGTCAATGCTGCGACCGTTGATTGTGATCGCGCCGTTACCGCCCTTCAAGAAAACCCGCGCTGTTGATGTCTTGCGTCGACCGGTGCCGTAGTACTGTGCAACTGCCATTATCTAATCCTTAAATTGTCAGCGACTGAGGCTGCTGAGCCGTGTGTGGGTGAGAAGGCCCAGAATAAACTTTCAATTTCTTGAACATGGCACGACCGAGTGGGTTGCGCGGCAACATGCCCTTGACTGCTCTCTGAAGAACACGCTCGGGCGCCCGTTCAATAAGCTTCTCGAAGGTAAATGACTTTAGACCGCCGGGGTAACCCGTGTGGTGGTGGTACATCTTGTCCGTTGACTTGGCGCCTGTGACGCGGATTTTCTCGCAGTTCACAACGACAATGTAGTCGCCCATATCCATATGAGGTGTGTACTCAGGCTTGTGCTTGCCACGAAGACGATGCGCGATTTCCACCGCCAAACGTCCAAGAGTCATGTTTTCTGCGTCCACAACGTACCAGTCGTGATGTACGTCGCCTGCTTTCGCACTGTAAGTTTTCATGCAATTGCCCACTAGGCCTGAATTAAAGGAGCGCGGAGATTACAGGAGCAAGCGCTGCCTTTCAATAGATTAAAAGGAGTTAAGGCAGATGTTCTCGACCCAAATATTCCACAGATTGCATTTCGATTAATCGAGACAGCGTGCGCTGAAACTCAAAGCTAAGCTTCTTACCTGAATAGAGAGCTGCCATAGGACGATCTGCAACGATAGCGACTTTAATGTTCCGATCGTAAAACTCATCAATAAGCGTAATAAATCGGCGCGCGCCATCCTCGGTCTCAGACGTTAACTCAGGGACACTATCGATCAATACAGAGTGATACTCCTTGGCCAGCTGTGTGTAATCAGCGGCTGAGCGAGGGGCGAAGCAAAGCTCCGCAAACTCTGCGAGAAGAACGCCCTCGGAGACCCCTACCGCTTGCATATTGCGCCTATTGATGACGAGCACCTTTGCTTCAGGCTTCCTACCACCAGTCAGGTCGGCAAACAGCTTGCGGAGTTGCGGTGATGTATCAGTCGGCGCACTCGCCTCGCGACCACGAACGAAATAGAGCTCCGACTGACTCAACACCCTCAGCCGGTAATCGATACCACTATCTACGTTGAGCACTCGCGTGTTGGCCTCTACCGATTTGATCGCGGGTATGAAACGCGCGCGCTGCAAACCATTCTCATACAAACCTTGAGGCGCGATGTTGGACGTAGCGACCAAGCAGATACCGCGATCGAAAAGCTTTTGCATGAGGCCGCCAAGCAACATGGCATCGCCAATATCACTTACGTAAAACTCGTCGAAACACAGGACCACTGTCTCGCTCGCAATCCGATCCGCGACAACATCCAGTGGGTTTTTCTCACCTGCAAGCTCCGTGAGCTCAGCATGCACTCGCTGCATGAACCGATTGAAATGCATGCGGCTCTTACGCTCAAAATCAAGTGCCTCGTAAAACGAATCCATTAGATAGGTCTTGCCCCGACCCACACCACCCCACATGTACAGTCCGGTGACCGGTCCGGTAGCGCCTCTTCCAAGCCATTTGCTAAAGAATGATGGCTTTTCTGATACGCGCTGATTGACTCGCTCGTAAACATCTTGCAACGCATCCACCGCCTGCGCCTGCGCGTCGTCAGGCAAAATAACACCTGAATTCAGGTCTGATTGATAACGTTCTTTTGGCGTCAACGGCATGTGAGGAGTTTCTTGGTGTTCGAAATTTAAATCGGGCGCGACTCTATCGTCTGCTGATTTATACGACAAGAATCGGTTTAGGATGACGACTATTTCCACTAGCTAACCGCGCAACAACCATGCACCATAACAACATCAAAAAGCGCCAACGACAGATGGGGGACAACAATGGAAACGACCGCAACAACTTTGGGTTACTTCCTACTGGTCGGGTTTGCCGTGGGCCTTGCCGCTGGGTGGTGGGCTGCCATGCAGCGAAAGGACAACAACGACGACGTTGTTAACGAGCTTCGACGCGAAGTAGAAGCCGCCAAAGCAGCACATCGCAATTACGAGCAGTCTGTTACCAGCCACTTTGCAAACACCGCTCAACTCCTTCATCGGATGCAAGACGATTACAGGTCCATCTATACACACATTGCCTCGGGTGCTCAGGAGCTTTGCGATGCGGAAGTCGCAAGTCAACTAGACGACACAAAATTAGTTGGCAACGCATTTGATCTAGCCGACCATCTCGTTGACCCCGCTCAACCACTGGACTACGCGCCGAAGAAGACGCCTGATGAGACCGGGCAATTATCGGAAGATTTCGGACTGGAGAAAGACTACAAGACTAGCGCTGGTTAATGACTAGCGACGGTTCACGCCTTGCACTGATTAATAACTTGCGCTGGTTAGTAAAGGGGCTGGTTAATAATAGCGACAAAACAAGTGTAAATGGCCCCGTTGATTTAAGGTCGCGTGAGATCAAGCTAAAGCTTGGTATTGC
>CAJXZI010000016.1 GCA_913063005.1 uncultured Halieaceae bacterium
CCCAGGTGTCTTCGATGTCGTACTGCGATCGAGGCACGAGGAAAGTGCGATAACCATCCCCTGGGATGACGCCACCAAGCAGCGCCCAAGTACAGTGGTCAGAGCCTGAGCTCCAACCCCAACGGCCGTGCAGCATAAAACCGCCCTCACACATCTCAGCTCGGGCGCCAACCGGGTTGTACGAGCTACTGATGAGCGTGTTGGGGTCGTTTTCGTAAACCTCGCGTTGTGCTTCCTCGGACATCAGCGCCAGCTGGAAGGCGTGGACCGCGATAATGCCACCGGCCCAAGCTGTGCTCATGTCTGCTTCGGCAATGCGCACCTGCTCAGCGAAGAATTCTTGTGGTTTGCGCTCGAGACCACCCCATTGCTTGGGCAGCAACATGGTGAAGAAGCCGCATTCCTTCAGCGCGTCCACAACGTCTTTGGACATGCGTCGCGATGCACGTTGCTCGTCTGATTTGCTCGCAATCAAATCGAGAATTTGCTGTGTGACTACTGGCTCGTGTGTACTCATGGTTGATTCCTAACTGTTATTCCGTCTGTGTGCGGGTTTTAGGGCATTGAGCACATCGTTGCAAAGCGATGCGCTTCTCACATACCTCGTATGTACTAACTCGAAAAATTCGCCTAATCCGCGTGGCCTACAGAGAAGTCATGTCCCCAGAAGCTCACCACAGTGCTCTCAAAGACTTCATACTTATCCCACTCTTCAATCGTGCGGCCTTCGGCACCGTATTCAACGTCGAATCCTGCGGGGCTCTGCATGTAGAAGCTCACCATGTGGTCATTCGCATGACGGCCCAGGGTGCCTGTGAGTTTGACGTCGGCTGCAATGCGCCGATCGTTACAGAGACCGACCTCATCCACATTGTTAACTTCTGTCATGACGTGAACACAGCCGGCAGGATGGGGAAGTTCGAGTAGCCCAAGGCTGTGGTGACGGCGATTGCAATGCATAAACCAAAGACGTTTGACGGGCTCGTCGGGGTCAGGCGTAAATCGTAATTTCATTAAGTCCGATAAGCCAAAACCGAGAACGTCGATAAAGAAATTTGAAGTCTCATCAAAGTTGGGTGCTGGAAGAACGATATGTCCCAAGCCCTGATCGCCCGTTACAAATCCTGAGACACCCTGGGGTGAGTTGAGCGCCTTAAAGTCCGAGACAACACCCCAATAGGCTTCGTGGTGATTGCCGGCGGGATCAGTAAAGCTGAGGAGATTCTGTACACGGCGTTTGGCGATGGTCGCGTCATCACCCCAGGTGAAAGCAACACCCGCCGACGAAAGTGCGGCGGCCACGTCGTCCAAGCCTTTTTGATTGTTGGTTTCCCATCCGCAGAGCGCCAGACCATCAGTCTCTGCTTGCTGAACGAAAACTCGGTAGGGGTGATCGTCCATTTTGTAATAGTGTGTTGTCTCATCACCCAGCGAGGCGGATGTGTCTTCAAGCCCCATGACATCGCAAGCGAAGTCCTTCCACTTGCCAAGTTCTGTTGCGTTTACCCCGATGTATCCCAAGCTCTTAATACTCATTGTGTGCTCTCTGTCTGCTGTATTTCGACTCTGTTTTTGATGTTCTACTGCAATCGCTAGTTTTCTTTTTGAAGCTACCTTCTATCCCAAGAAGATCTCTCAGCTCATAAAACTCTTATCTAATCAAACTCTTATCCGATCAAAGAAGGGCCCTTAACTCGGTCTTTAACACCTTGCCTGAGGCGTTAAGCGGAAGTGCGTCCATAAAAATGATTTTTCTGGGCACCTTGTAGTTGGCCATCTGTTCTCGGCTCCAGCCAATGAGATCAGCCTCCTGTATTTGGCTCGTGGCTGTTCGCACCACGAAAGCGGCGGTGACCTCACCCATGCGTTCATCAGGCATGCCAACCACGGCCACTTGTGCAATCTCGTTGTGATTAAGCAGTTGGTTTTCTATTTCAGCGGGGTAGCAGTTGAAGCCACCTGAGATGAACATATCCTTCACGCGGTCCGTAATGCGAATATTCCCGGCGGCGTCCAGCGAGCCGATATCGCCAGTATGGAGCCAGCCGTCTTCGTCGATGGTCTCTGCCGTGGCTTTCTCGTTATCGAAGTAGCACTGCATAACATTGAAGCCCCTGACAACAATCTCACCGGTCTCTCCGGCGTCGGCCAAGCTTCCGTCACCGCGCATGATGCCGAGTTCAATACCCGGTATGGCTCGACCTGACGTATTTGCGATGATGTCGGGCGCGTCCCCTTGCCGACACATAGTGACCAGCCCGCAGGTTTCTGACAGCCCATAAGCGGTAATGACGGTGTCGATGCCAAGTATGTCCTTCATATCAACAATTAATTGCGTCGGAATGGACGCAGCGCCTGTCGTCGCCTTTTTAAGCGATGAGATGTCGACCTCGTCTCTGTCCGGGTGCATGAGGATGCTCTGAAAAAGCGTTGGTGGCCCTGGCATCACCGTAATTGCGTGGCGGCTGATAGCCTCTAGGACAGCAGGCACATCAAACACTGCCATGGGGTAAACCGTTGCGCCCCGTAGCAGTGATGCGAGCCACCCGGCTTTGTAGCCAAAGCTATGGAAGAAGGGGTTAATAATGAGGTAACGATCCGACTCGTCGAGCCCCAAGATAGACCCGAAGATATCAAAGGCCCGAACATTTTGGCCGTGGGCGGTGACGACGCCCTTAGCGCGACCCGTTGTGCCCGAGGTGAACAAAATGTCCGAGACGGTGTCCGGGCCGACACTCGCTCGCTGTGCGTCACGTTGCTGGCAAATTGCTTCCGACGCGGACATACCCTCGGTTATCCATTGGTGGTAGCGCGTCGAGTCCGAGGTGTCCGGTGAGGGCAGGGCTACTATGTGCTGCAAGTCAGGCAGATCTTGCTGTGAAAGCGCCTCTGCGTATTGTGTGCCGAGGAAGCTCTCTACCACGAAGGCGACGGAACTGCCGCTGTCAGCAAGAATCTCGCGCGCTTCGCTCGGTTTGTAGCGCGTGTTCACAGTGACTAAGACGCCGCCAACGTATTGAATGGCGAGTGCTGCGACGATCCACTCGGCACAGTTGGGGGCCCAGATGGCCGCCCGGTCACCGCGTTTGAAGTCACGTGCGACAAGAGCATTGGCTAAGTGGCAAACCTGATCGTGAACCACAGCGAAAGAGAGGGCTTTGTCACCGTCTTTGATAAATATTTTGGACCCATACTGCAGGGCAGCGTGCTCAATAAGCTCCGCGGTGGTGCTGTGATGTGTTGGCGCTGCCATCGTCATAACTGTGATTACCGTTAGTCTGTTTGTGCACGCTATGTCGCTTCGCTTTTGTTGTCATAGTCTCAATGGGGGATGCTGGTCAGATGGTGCACTTTGATACTGGATTCATCTAATCAGTCATACAGGAAATTCGCGCATGAATAAGTGCGTCAGCGCCGCTGAGGCGGTGTCTGTTATTGAGAGCGGCATGACCATCGGAATTGGTGGTTGGGGACCTCGCAGAAAGCCCATGGGCCTTGTGCGTGAGTTACTGCGTTCGGACGTCAACGATTTAACCGTGGTTGCCTACGGGGGTGCCGACGTTGGTCTTCTCTGCGCCGCTGGTAAAGTGAAAAAAGTGATCTTTGCGTTCGTGTCTCTGGATTTTATGCCTCTCGAGCCCGCGTTCAGAAAAGCGCGCGAGTCAGGCTCTATCGAAGTCCGTGAGATCGACGAGGGCATGATGTTACTGGGGTTGCGCGCGGCCGCCTGGGGTAGCCCCTTCATCCCGACACGCATCGGGCTTGGAACAGACGTCGTTACTCGCAACCCCGATCTCGCGTTAGTGGACAGTCCCTATGACGATAAAGAGTGGGTGGCAATGCCTGCGCTCAATCTCGACGTGGCATTGATTCACGCAACCCGAGAGGACGAGCGCGGTGTCTGTGAAATCGCAAGCCCGGATCACTACATGGACGATTGGTTCGCCAGGGCCTCGAAAACCACTATTGTCTCAGCAGATGAGATCGTACCTTCTGAGCATTTTAACGATCCCGACGTCGCGCGGCGGGTGTATTGGGAACGTAACTGCACCAATAAGGTGGTACACCTGCCGGGTGGGGCGCATCCGTCTTCGTCCGATCCACTACATGGCTACGACGTGAAGCACTATAAAGAGTACGGCGCACTGATTACCGAGGGCGGAATCGATGCCTACGCAGAGGCGTTCTTGGGTGACTCTGAGGCGGACTACCAAGCTGCGGTTGGTGGTCTTGATGCTATTCAATCATTGCCCTTACCGGTCTACTAAGAGGAGCTCACTATGACGTTTTCACTGGCAGAGCTCATGGTCTGTGCTGCAAGTCGAAGCTTCGACAATGATGGCGAAGTTTTAGCCACAGGTATTGGCCTGTTGCCAAGGCTTGCGGCTAGCCTCGCGATGCGGACGACCAACCCCGAGATGATGATGACGGACAGTCAGTCGTACATGTTGTCTAACCCGAATCCCGTGAGCGGCATGACGTCTCACGAGGGTCAGGCCAACGAGAATTGGATGGGTTTTGCGCGCATCTTTGACAATGTATGGAGCGGTGCGCGTCACGCTTTGGTGGGACCCAGCCAGGTGGATCGCTTTGGTCAAACCAACATTGCGGCACTTGGCGGTACTTACGATGCGCCCAAGGTGCAATTGTTGGGGGTTCGAGGTTTCCCCGGGAACTCGATTAGCCATGCGAATTCATTCTTCGTACCCAAGCACTCAACGCGGGTTTTCATAGACGGCGAGTGTGATGTGGTTTGCTCTATTGGCTACAACCCAGACCGATTGCCCCGTTGTTATAGTTTCGATGATATCGACATTCGGCGTGTGATTACCGATTTGTGTGTGATGGACTTTAACGGGCCCAACAAGCAGATGCGGGTCATCAGTCTTCACCCCGGCGTAGCTTTATCCGAGGTGCAAGAAAATACCGGGTTTGAATTGGCAGTGGCAGATACTTTGGAGGAGACTCCTGCGCCAACCAATGAGCAACTTGCCGTCATTGCCGAATTGGACCCATTGAATTTCCGTGCCAAGCAACTCAAAGACAATCCACCCGGCGTCCGAGCCGCCTGAGGGGAGAGAAAACGATGACAGAAGCAAACACCGATTACGTTGAAGAGACCGATATCGTTACCTACGAAGCAGCTGACGGCATCGCCTGGATCGCGATGAATCGCCCCAAGTACAACAACGCACAAAACGGTCGTATGACTTACGAGCTCGATGCCGCGTTTATGCGCGCTGTTGCTGACGACGACGTCAAAGTGATTGTCCTCAAGGGTGAAGGTAAGCACTTCTCGGCAGGACACGACATTGGAACACCGGGTCGAGATGTTCACTTGAGTCAGGAACGTGTGACAAGCTGGTACGATCACGCTAACAAGCCGGGTGGTGAGTACCTCTATGTTCGCGAGGCAGAGGCCTATCTGGGCATGTGCCGCCGCTGGCGTGATATTCCCAAGCCGACGATTGCTGCAGTACAGGGAGCGTGTATTGCCGGCGGTCTGATGCTTGCATGGGTGTGTGATTTGATCGTTGCGACTGACGATGCCTACTTCTCAGATCCTGTCGTTCGTATGGGGATTCCGGGCGTTGAGTACTTCGCTCACCCCTACGAGCTCAATCCTCGCATCGCTAAAGAGTTCCTGTTTACGGGCAACAAAATGGGTGCAGAGCGCGCTTATCAGATGGGTATGGTCAATCAGATAAGCTCGCGGGAGAGCTTGATGGATGACGTCACAGCGCTGGCAACAAAGATCGCTGCTATGCCACGCTTGGGTCTTGCACTGACCAAGCAGGCAATCAACAACGTCGAAGAGTTGCAGGGTAAACGCCAAGGCATGGAGGCTGCATTCGCTTGGCACCATTTTGCCCACGCCCATAACGATGTCGTCTCTGGCGATAAGCTGGGCGGCTTTGACGCGAAGGCAATGGCGAAAGCGAACAAATCACAGGACAGCTGATCTTATGGAGTTGATGTATACGCAAGCGCAGCAGTCGTTCCGTAGTGAGGTTCGCGCATGGCTGTCGGAAAATGTTCCAAACGAACAACTACCTTCGTTTGACACTGCTGAGGGGTTCGAAGCTCATCGAGAGTGGGAACGCACGTTGGCGGAAGGCAACTGGGGCATGGTTACGTGGCCTACAGAGTTCGGTGGCAGAGCTTGTGACCTAATCGAGTGGCTCATTTTCGAGGAAGAGTATTACAGAGCGGGAGCGCCTTTGCGGGTTAACCAAAACGGCATCTTTTTGCTCGGCCCCACCCTGATGGAGTACGGCACTCCCGAACAAAAAGAGCGGTTTATTCCTGCGATGGCGAGCGGCGACGAAATTTGGGCGCAAGGGTGGTCCGAACCGAATGCGGGCTCTGATATGGCAGCGATTCGATGTCGCGCCGACCGTGACGGTGACGAGTTCGTTATTAACGGACAGAAGATTTGGTCGACGCGTGCGGTGTATGCCGATTGGGTCTTTGGTCTGTTTCGCACAGACCCCGATTCAACACGCCACCACGGGCTCTCGAAGATTTTGGTGCCGCTCAACTCTGAGGGCGTGACGGTTCGCCCGATTCCCCAATTGAACGGCTTGCCCGGTTTTGCAGAGATCTTCTTCGACGATGTTCGCGTTCCAGCCTTCAACTTATTGGGCGGGGAGAACGAGGGATGGCGAATCGCTATGGCGACCGCGGGCTTCGAGCGAGGCTTGATGCTGCGCAGTCCCGCACGATTCCAACAGGCGTCGAAGCGGCTCGTGCAGTTGTACCGAGAGCACGGCTCTGACGTGATTGACCCATCGATCGAGTCGGCGGTAGTGCGTTGTTATATGGATGCGGAGGCCTACGCGCTTTCTACTTATCAGACGGCTTCCAAACTATGCTCTGGGGGATCGATTGGCCCTGAAGCAAGCTGTAACAAAATCTTTTGGTCTGAAATGGATCTGCTGATCCACGAAACAGCGATGAAACTACTGGGGGCCCGAGCAGAAATAGAGCCACAGACCGCTGCCGAGTTTGCAGAGTTAGGGACTTGGCTGGATGGGTTTATGTTCGCTCAGTCCGGTCCGATTTACGCGGGAACCAACGAGATCCAGCGCAATATTATCGCCGAGCGCATGCTCGGTATGCCGAGAAAGTGAGGAGAGCACTATGAACTTTACGTTCACTCAGGATCAGCTCGACTTCCAAGAAGCGATTGCCAGCATGCTGAAAAGCGAGGTGACCGCGGACACGATTCGTGCGCGTTGGTCAGCCGAGGCTGGTTTAGATGATGCGTTTTTGGCACAAGCGCATGAACTTGGCCTCAATTCGATGTTGGTGCCAGAGGCGCTGGGTGGTCTCGGTCTGCAAGCGACCGACTTCATTCTCTTGGCCGAGGCCTGTGGCGAGGTGGCTTTACCGGAACCCGTTGTTGAATCAGTCATGGTATCCACACCACTGTTGGTCGATATTCTCGATCAGGGGTTGGGCAATGCGGATGTGCAGCGCGTTATTGATGCGGTGCTCGCAGGCGAGGCGAGAGTGGCTGTAGGGCACTCAATCAATCCCTGTATTAACTATGCAGACAGCGCTGATTGGTTTCTGCTTGCAGATGGCAACAGCGTCTATCTCGTTCCGCGCGATGCCGTTACCTTAGATGCGAAGAAAAGCGTCGATCCGTCCCGCCGGCTATTCACTGTCTCATTCAACCCAGACAGCCAATTCCTCGTCGCGGATGGCGACGCAGGTGCAAGCCTGCAGCGAGCGACACTCAATCGTGGTGCGCTTGCGACTGCGGCACAGCTTGTCGGGCTGTCGAAAGGCATGATCGCGCAAAGCGTTCAATACAGCAGCGATCGCGAGCAGTTTGGTAAAGCCATCGGCGCTAATCAGGCGGTAAAACATCTGCTCGCCGATGTTGCTGTGCAGCTTGAGTACGCCAAGCCTGTGACATACCGCGCTGCCTACACGGTGGGTGTATCGCCCACACGTGCTGATTTCGCGGTTTCGCACGCAAAGTCGGCGGCCGCCCGAACAGCACTGATGGCCTCTCGTAACTGCATTCAGGTGCACGGCGCCATGGGCTACACCTGGGAGTGCGATGTGCAAATTTGGGCGAAACGGGCCTGGGCGCTTGCCAGAGAGTGGGGCGACGAAGGGTTCCACAACAATCGTATTCACGAGTGGTTACTGCGCAAAAACGCGCTGCTAGGACCAGAATTTACCTTTGGTCGTGGCTCACTTACCGACGTTGCGTAAGTAAACGCAGCTTTACACCAAAAAACGTTTTAAACGGAGAATGAGTATGGGACAGCGCGCAGAGGCCTATATCGTTGACGCCATCAGAAGCCCCACAGGCAAGCGACGCGGTTCGCTTGCAACCGTACACGGTGCGGATTTAGGCGGCTTCATCCTAAAAGCGCTCGTTGAGCGGCATGATATTCCAGATGATGAGTACGACGATGTCGTGTTTGGTTGTCTGGACACTATCGGTCCACTGGCGGGTGATATTGCACGCACCTGCTGGTTGGCGGCAGGCCTAAGTGACGTTGTACCGGGAACGACCGTTGATCGTCAGTGTGGCTCCTCGCAACAGGCGGTCCACTTCGCAGCGCAGGCGGTCATGTCGGGCACGATGGATGTTGTGGTTGCGGGCGGTGTGCAGACCATGTCGTCTATCCCTATCTCTGCCGCTATGTATGCCGGACAGCCCTATGGTTTTGACAGCCCCTTTACCGGCAGTGAAGGCTGGGTTGCGCGATACGGTACCCAGGAGGTTTCGCAGTTTAAGTCAGCACAGATGATTGCCGATAAGTGGGAGATTTCGCGAGAGGAGATGGAAGCGTTCTCTCTCGAATCGCATCGGCGCGCACGTGCCGCGACTGACGCGGGCTATTTTGAGCGAGAAATTATCCCGTTTGAAGGACTAGGATTCGACGAGACGATCCGCAATACCTCGATGGAAGCGATGGCGGGTTTGGAGCCACTGGCGCCTGGTGGGACGATTACCGCTGCGGTTTCGAGCCAAACCTGTGATGGTTCATCAGCAGTGCTCATTGTCTCGGAGGAGGCGCTAAAGCGTTACAACCTGACGCCACGTGCTCGTATTGCCCACATGTCAGTGCGCGCCGATGACCCTATTTGGATGCTGACGGCGCCCATTCCCGCGACAACCCACGCAATGAAGAAGTCAGGGTTTTCACTCAACGATATTGACCTTGTGGAAATCAACGAAGCCTTTGCCTCTGTGCCCATGGCGTGGCTTAAGGATCACGACTATCCGCACGAGCAAACCAACGTTAATGGGGGCGCGATCGCGCTCGGCCATCCGCTGGGATCAACCGGGACTAAATTGATGACAACCTTGCTCCACGAGATGGAGCGTCGAGAGGTTCGCTACGGTCTGCAAACAATGTGCGAAGGCGGTGGTCAGGCGAATGTGACCATTCTCGAACGTTTGTAAGGCGAGGCGCGATTAGGAGTTTTTATGGGGATTTGTGATAAACGCGTGGTGATTGTCACGGGCGCTGGCGGCGGTTTGGGTGCAGCGCACGCGCGAGTATTGGCTAGCGAAGGGGCGGCTGTACTCGTCAACGATATTAATACGGATGCGGCACAAGCGGTGGTAGATGACATTCTTGCCGCCGGTGGCCGGGCGGTTGTGAACCAGTCGGACATCACTAACTACGAAAGCAGTGGTGAAGCTGTCGCGCAAGCGATCGAGACATTTGGTGATCTGACCGGTGTGGTCAACAACGCGGGCAATAACCGCGATCGCATGTTTGCGTCACTGTCCGAGGCCGATTGGGATCAAGTGATCGCCGTTCACCTAAAAGGACATTTTTGCATTGCTTCCCATGCTGTCCAGTACTGGCGCCATCAGTCAAAACTGGGGAATGCCGTATCGGGTCGAATCATCAATACAACGTCTGGCGCAGGGCTACAGGGGTCTATCGGTCAGTCTAACTATGCAGCTGCTAAAGCAGGTATTGCCGCGTTGACCCTGAACCAAGCCGCAGAGCTTGGGCGTTACGGCATTACCGCGAACGCCATTTGCCCAGTTGCACGAACCGGAATGACGACGGCTGTCGCGGCAATGGCTGAGCGAATGGCGGTACCCGAGGACGGGTCTTTTGATCACTTTGCCCCAGAGAACGTGTCATCGGTTGTGACGTGGCTTTGCTCTGAGGCATCCAGCCATGTTACGGGTCAAGTCATCGAGGCGGAGGGCGGTCGTATCGCTATCGCTGATGGCTGGCGAAGCACAACGGGCGTTGATAAAGGTGCGCGCTGGGAACCTGCAGAGGTTGGCGCGGCGCTTGAAGAGGCAATGTCTACAGCTGTACCTGCGCAGCAGGTTTGGGGAAGCTAGGAGCTGTTTTGAAGTTTGCGTTCACCGATGAGCAGCGAATGCTCAGAGACACCAGTCAGGCCTTCCTAGCAGCCGAGTCCAGCTCAGCTGCGGTTCGCACAGCGTCTACCTCTGAACAGACCTATGATCCGGAGCTCTGGCAAAAGATTTGCGAAGACATGTACTGGCAGGGGATCCTCGTACCAGAGTCTTGTGATGGCTTGGGGCTAGGCTGGGTTGAGCTAGCGATTGTTCTTGAGGCCGCTGGCGAGAGACTATTAACGGCCCCTTTATTTGCCGTGGCTCAGAGCACCGTTGCGCTCAAGTTGTGTCCCCAGACGGATATAAGAGATGCACTGTTGTCGGCGATTGTTGGTGGCGATGTGATTAGTTTGGCTATGAGCGATCAGCGCAGCGGTTGGTCGTCTTGCGGCGTAACGGCAAACGATAGAAGTAATACAACGCTGCTGTCGGGAACAGCACGATTCGTACCCTTTGGTGCTGCCGCTTCTAAATTCTTGGTGGTTGCAGCCGATGCGTCGGGCTCACAATCCGTTTGGGTGATAGACGCAGCGCAGGAAGGGGTTGTTACCGAGCACACACCCACGATGGACCAGACGCGCGCTATGGCTACTGTCTCTTTGGAGAATGTGGCGGTAAGTGTCGATCAGCTTCTTGCTGATGACGCCGCGAGTCTTGTTGATAAGACGCTCGCGTTGAGTCGGATTTTAGTGGTTGCAGATCAGGTCGGCGTTGCCCAAGCGAGTCTGGATATCAGCGTTGACTACACGAAAGAGCGATCGCAATTTGATCGAACAATTGCATCCTTTCAGGCGATCAAGCACAAAGCGGCAGACATGATGCTTAAGGCAGAGTCGGCGCGCTCACTCCTTTATTACGCAGCCTGTATTGCCGACGCGTGGTTTGCTGGTGAGGCTGACGATGCGGCGCTTGAAGAAGCAGCCTGCATGGCCAGCGCCTGTGCCAGCGAAGCGGCATTTTTCAACGCAGGTTCGGGCATTCAAATGCACGGCGGCGTGGGCATCACTGAAGAGTATGACATTCAACTGTATTTCAAGCGTGCACGCGCTACCGAGAGTTTCTTGGGCAGACCCGCCGAGATGCGCGAAGCGCTCGCGTGTCAGCTACTTGACGGAGGTGCGTCATGAAACTGAGTTTTACGGCCGCTGACGAGCAATTTCGAGAGGAAGTCGCCGATTGGTTGAACGACAACCTGCAAGGTGAGTTTGCCAAGGTTCGCTATCGCGGAGGGCCGGGTGATGAGCACCACTTTGTGGATGAACGCAAAGCATGGGAGCGCAAACTCGCTGAGGGTCGTTGGACGTGCATTGGTTGGCCCGAGGAGTGGGGTGGCCGAGCGGCCTCGATCGAGCAGCAGGTTATCTTCCATGAGGAATATGCGAGGGCCGGTGGTCCCGGACGCATGGGGCATATTGGCGATACGCTGACAGGCCCGACGCTATTGGCCTTTGGTAGCGAAGCGCAAAAGGCAAAGTATTTGCCCCCCATTCGAAACGGTGAGGCTTTCTGGAGTCAGGGGTATTCAGAACCCGGTGCGGGCTCCGACCTTGCGGCGATACGCACGCGTGCTGTCTTTGATGAGGCCACAGGCCAGTGGCAGATTACGGGACAGAAGGTATGGACCTCTCTCGCACACGAGTCTGACTATGTCTTTGTGCTTGCTCGTATCGATAGAGAGAGCAAACGCCATCATGGCCTTGGCTTCTTTTTGGTGGCGCTCGATCAGCCGGGTGTCACGATTAGGCCGATTACCCAGCTAACGGGCACCGCAGAGTTTAACGAAGTCTATTTCGACGACGCAGTTTGCAGCGCTGACGATATTGTCGGTGCCCCCGGTGATGGCTGGAAGGTGGCGATGGGCTTGCTTGGCTTTGAGCGAGGCGTTTCAACGCTAGGGCAGCAAATGCTTTTTCAAACCGAGCTTGATGAGATTGTCCGTATTGCAAAGGGCAATGGTGCATCAAGGGATCCCGATATCCGCCAGCGCATTGCTGAGGCGCATATCGGACTGCGAACCATGCGCTACAACAGTATGCGTATGTTGTCTGGCGGTGAGGACGGTAGCCTGAGCCGCGAAGCGATGATTTATAAATTGTACTGGTCGAGCTGGCACCGAAACCTAGGCAAGCTTGCGATGGATGTGTTGGGACCTGAGGCAGAGCTCGTCGAGGAAGGCCCGTACGAATTGAACAAACTCCAGTCGCTGTTTTTGTTTACGCGGGCGGACACAATTTATGGTGGCACGAACCAGATCCAGCGTAACCTGATTGCAGAGCGGGCATTGGGTATGCCAAAGGAGCCGAGGGGCTCGGCAAAATAATGTGGGGACTATCCGATGAGTAAAACGATTCCAGCTTATGTGGAAGGACACAATCTCCTGGCGGGTAAGTCAGTTCTTATCACGGCTGCGGCCGGTGCCGGTATTGGGTTCTCTGCCGCAACACGCGCGGTCGAGGAAGGCGCTCGCGCCGTCGTCATAAGCGATGTGCACGAGGGGCGCCTAGCGCAAGCAAGGGAGACACTGGATGCGATCTCCCCCGACTGCTCGGTGAGTGCACAACTCTGCGACGTCACTGACGAGTCCCAAGTGCAAGCACTGGTAGCCTTCGCTGAGTCAGAGATGAGCGGTGTTGACGTGCTGATTAACAACGCCGGCCTGGGAGGTTCTAAGCGCTTAGTTGATATGACTGACGAGGAGTGGTCTCGGGTTTTGGATATTACGCTGACCGGTACCATGCGCATGACACGAGCCATGCTTCGCGAGATGGAGCCTCGAGGTAAAGGGGTCATCGTAAACAATGCCTCTGTGCTTGGCTGGCGTGCACAGGAAGAGCAGTGTCATTATGCGGCGGCAAAGGCGGGTGTTATGGCGTTGACGCGCTGTTCTGCCATGGAGGTGGCTCAATCAGGTATTCGGATTAACGCGGTATCGCCAAGCATTGCTATGCATGACTTTTTGAGAAAAACATCAACGCCCGAGCTGCTCGAGCGCTTAGCGTCTCGAGAGGCGTTTGGACGCGCTGCTGAGGTTTGGGAAGTAGCGAACGTTATGATGTTTTTGGCTTCGGACTACTCGAGCTACATGACGGGGGAGGTGGTCTCTGTATCCAGTCAGCACGCCTAACGCTTGCTCAGGGTGCTGGTAAACGTCAATTAGCGAGAAGAGATAAAGGCCACAAGAGAAATAACAGGCCACGGATGTAGGTTGCGACCATAACCAAGCAACGATCAATATGTACCAAAAGCGTTACACACAAAATAAACAAACGTTGGGCCAGACGAGAGTGTGTGTTGAATAGTAGGGCTGAGAGAGTCTTAGAGGGTAGATGAGATGAGTGAGATGAATTGGGATCGAGAAGTCGACGTGCTCGTGGTGGGTACCGGTAACGGTGGACTCACAGCGGCAGTGTGTAACTGGGAGATGGGTACCAAGAACGTTTTGATCATCGAGAAACAAGACAAAGTCGGTGGCACCAGTGCGTCGTCTGGTGGCGGTATCTGGATCCCCAATAGCCACTACGCCAAGGAGGTAGGGGCCAAAGACAGTGTTGAGGATGCGAAGACCTACCTCATGAACACGCTGTTCGGAGAGGATGTGCCTGAGGAAATGATTGATATCTACCTCGAAAAAGCGCCGGAGATGCTCAAATTTCTCCACGACCGAACAGATGTCCGCTATGAATCCCTCGCTGAGTATCCCGACTACTACACGAACATGGAGGGCGCTCGTGAAGGCCATCGTTCCCTCGAGCCTTCACCCATTATGGCCTCTGAGCTCGGTGATAATTGGAAGAACATGACGTGGACGCACTTCATGATGCGCATGTTCAATCGCATCCACTTCACGCAAGTTGAAGCGCATTTACTGATGGTGCAGTTGCCCGGGTGGAAAAGGCTGCTGGCACGCCTCATGTGGGACTATATTCGCGATATCCCTTGGCGATTAAAGACACCGATCTCGCGTCGCTTGGCCTGTGGTTCAGCCGGTGTGGCACGGCTTTATTTATCGGTGTTGAAACGAGAAATCCCCTTGGAGTTCAACACGCAAATGGTCGAGTTGATCGCAGAAGGCGACTCCGTGTTGGGCGCCGTGATTGAATGCAACGGCCAGCGCCAGCGCGTGCGCGCGGCAAAAGGCGTGATCTTGGCGTCCGGTGGCTTCGAGAAAAATCAGACGCTTAGAGAGCAGTATCTTCCGGCACCAACGAATACGACTTGGTCGGCGGGTAATGCCGGTAACGAGGGCGACGCGCTGTTAGCTGGTCTCGAACTGGGTGCGAAAACACGCTTGATGAACGATGCCTGGTGGACGACCACGCTTTGCGTACCCGATGAACCCGCCCCACGGCTTGCAATTATGGAGAAGTCGTTCCCGGGATCCTGCGTGGTTAACCGCGATGGCAAACGGTTTGCCAACGAGTCGCAGAACTACATGGCGTTCCAGAAGGACCTCTTTAAGACACACACAGAAGAGCATCCGAATGCGCCTGCCTGGCATGTGTTTGACGCCACATTCCGCGAGAACTTTATGGTGGGTCCGTTGATGACCAAAGCGATGAAGCCCGACTCGCAGATTCCCAAGAAGTGGTTCGAAGAGGGCTTTGTTGCTAAGGCAAACACGATTCGCGAGCTGGCCGATATGTTAGGCATCGACGCCGACGGCCTCGAGGAGACAATCGGTAAGATGAATCACTATGCAGAGACCGGCGTGGATGAAGATTTCGGTCGCGGTGACTCGGCTTATGATCGTTACTATGCCGACCCTGCTATTAAGCCCAACCCCTGTTTGGCCCCTATTATCAAAGCGCCGTTTTACGCAATGCGTATCGAGGCGGGTGATTTTGGCACTCTAGGTGGCCTAGATACCGACACCTCAGCACGTGTTAAGAAAGCCTCAGGTGGCGTCTTTGAGGGGCTATTTGCGGTGGGTAATTGCTCTGCTGCCATCCTCCCGACTTACCCAGGGCCTGGCGCGACGCTGGGTCCCGCAATGACAATGGCCTATCAGGCCGCACGCCACATTAACGCCTAGGAGTTGATATGTTGGACTTAGAAGCGATCGAACTCATCAAGCAGCTCAAAGCGCGCTATTTTCGCTTTCTCGACACACGTAATCTCGAAGGGTTGCAGAGTGTTTTCACCAGCGATGCGACCGCCTCTTTTATCGGTGGAGATTATGATTTTCAGCTGACTGGCTGGGAGCAGCTTGAAGCCTTCTACAAGAAGTCATTTACCGGTCAGTCGTTTGGTATGCATAACGGTCATCACCCAGAGATCTGCGTCGATGGCGATACCGCGACGGGTATCTGGTACCTGCAAGATATTTTCGTGTCACTCGAGCACAACATGACCATCATGGGTAGCGCACTGTACGACGATGAGTATCGTCTTGAGGACGGTCAATGGAGAATTGCGAGGACGGGCTACAAACGCTTGTGGGAAGAACACCATAAGCGCGGTGAAGACATCAACCTCCGCGTAAAACCAATTGCGGACTGACAAGTCCATTCAAAGGAAAGAGAGTTATGAGAGATGTAGTAATCGTAGACAGCGTCCGAACCGGATTGGCGAAGTCGTTTAGAGGTAGTTTTAACTGGACGCGATCCGATGACATGGCGGCATTCCTCATCGATGCGCTCATCGATCGGAACGCAAAGTTTGACCCGAGTGAGGTTGATGACATCATTCTTGGTGCAGCGAATCAGGCGGGTGAGCAGAGCGGTAACCTGGCAAGAATGGCATCGTTTCTATCAAAACTCCCGATTGAAGCAACCGGCACCACTGTGAACCGTTTTTGCGCTTCTGGTTTGCAAACGATCGCCATGGCAGCCAATCAAATAGGCTCTGGCTATACCGACGTGATGATGGCGGGTGGCGCTGAATCGATTTCAATGCGTCTGCGTCAAGAGGCGGGTAAGTTCCAGCAGAATTGCACGCTCCTTGAGAACAAGCCCGAAGTCTATATGGAGATGGGTAATACCGCTGAAGTTGTGGCTCGTCGCTACAACGTAACCCGTGAGTCGCAGGACGAGTACGCGCTCCAGAGTCAGAAGCGCTACGCGCAAGCGGTAGATCAAGGTGCGATCCAGGATGAAATTGTGCCTATGCCTGCGACCATGAAATTGGTGAACAAAGAAACGGGCGACGAGACGTTTAAGGAGGTCATGGTCGATCGTGATGAGTGCAATCGTGTCGACACGACGCTTGATGGATTGTCGATGCTCAAGCCCGCTTTCGAGGAGGATGGCAGTGTGACGGCTGGTAACTCCTCGCAGTTGAGTGATGGTGCGTCTATGACATTGCTGATGAGTGCAGAGCGTGCCGAACAGCTAGGTGTTGAGCCTCTGGGCTATTTCCGTGGTTTCGTTACGGCGGGTTGTGAGCCTGATGAGAGAGGGATTGATCCCGTTTTTGCTATTCCACAGCTCTTGAAGCGTGCAAGCCTCAGCCGCCTCGTCAAGGCGCTCCGGCCCCTCGAGGAGGAGTTCGAACTGATCGTGATCGACCACGGGGCTGGTCTCGGCTACTCGGCCGTGGCACACCTGGCGGCCACCTCGACCCTGGTC
>CAJXZI010000017.1 GCA_913063005.1 uncultured Halieaceae bacterium
ATGAATATCACGCCTTACTTCGAGGCGATGTACAATACTTATGAAGTGAACCAGAACAGCGGGGAGGGGCAACTCTTCCCAGACGTTCCAGCACTCAATCCGTACAACTTATGCAACCCAGATGCGGAAAATGGTGTTGACTGTGGTTTGGCCTACGATGCCTATCTTACCAATCCAAGCATTGTGCAAAATTTTGCCAACTACTACCTCGAAGCAGCCAACTGCTTTGGTGTTCCAGCACCATTCTGCTCCCCCGCGACCTTTGGTTTATTGACCGGCGGCTATGGCGCAGTGCCGACAGTGCCAATTGTATCCGTCCGAGGGGATCGCAATCTTGTTGACGTAGAAATGGAGCAGGCACGACTCGTGTTCGGTGCCACTGCTGATTTGCCTTTTATGGACATCGGCACACTCAGCAACTGGCGCGGTGATATCTCGATCGCCTACAACCGCTCGGAGGGTGATTCGTCACGTTACGGCGTTCGTGAAGACCGCCTCGAATTAGCTCTGGGCTACTACTCAAGCACCAATACGCCTTGTGAGAACGACACAGGTGCAACGTTAGCATCGGATACCGCAGGTTGTGTTCCGGTCAATATGTATGCACCGTCGCTCTACCCTGTTGGCACTGTGACAGGTGATTTTGCAACACAAGCGGAACGCGATTACCTTTTCGATTCTCGCGACTTCAACACTGTGTACGAGCAGACTTTGCTGAGCTTGGTGCTTGACGGTGACATCTTCGAGATGCCTGGTGGTGAGATGGCTCAGCTTGCGGTTGGTCTTGAATATCGTAACGACGATATCCAGTCTAACCCTGATGCAGTCGCGCGTGATGGTTTATTCTGGGGATTCTTTGCTGATAAAGGCGCCTTTGGTGACGTATCTTTGACCGAAGTATTTGCAGAGGTCCAGCTACCACTCATTGCCGATAAACCGCTTCTCAAAGAGCTCACCGTGAACCTCGCAGGTCGCCTCACTGACCACGAGTACTACGGTGAAAACGACACGGCGTCGGTAAAGGTGGGTTATCGTCCATCTGAGCCATTCCTGATGCGGGCAACATGGGGTACAGCGTTCCGAGCTCCTAACAACCGCGAGCTTTTCCTACTCGGATCCACGGGCTTCACCAACGTCTTTGATCCCTGTTACGTACCAGACTCTGCAATTGGTGGCATCGGGGATGGCGCCGGAGAAGGAGCGTATATCCCTGAGCGCGATCAGCGAGACCCTGAGTTGCTGGCGAACTGCCGAGCAACAGGGGTTGATCCAACCTTGGCTAACAACGGCGGGTTCAACACCTTCAGCACGGAAGTGCAGCAGGGTGGTAGCTTGACACTTGATCCAGAGGAATCGGAGTCTTACTCGTACGGTTTCTCCTATGAGCAGGACTTCAGCAACAAGTTTGATCTTTCGATGGGTATGACTTACTACTCGGTGAAGGTTGAAAATACGGTGATTGAACCATCAACAGGTTTCATCATCTCTGATTGCTTGTATGACGAGGCGGGAACAGGTGCTTCTGTATTCTGTGATCGTATTCAGCGTGATCTTTCAGACCCTACCGATCCTCGCATCCAGTTGATGGATCTTGGCTTCATCAACCGTGACCTCGAGCGTGCGCGCGGTATTGACTATAACCTTACGTTCAGCGACGTCATCGACTTAGGTGTCCCTGTTGACTTCTCGGTCAACCTGACAGCGAACCGCAACCTCGAGCGCTCTCTCACCTTTACCAATCCCGACGGTACGGTCGACTTCGAACGCTATGAGGGTGAATGGGGCTTCTCTGAGTGGCGAGCCCTCGGACAAGTTCGTTTGTCTTGGGATCGCTGGACTATGAACTGGCAAACACGCTACCTTGGCGCGGTTGCTCAGGACGCAGATGCCGTTGATGATTTCTCTGATGCATTTACAGCATCTGACACTTGCCTAGGACCACCCGACGATGAGCTTTGCCGCGACTACGCAGAAACCGGTAGTTACATGGTTCACAACGTGTCGTTGTTCTATCGTGAAGACAACTGGACGCTGGGTATGGGTGTAAGGAACCTCGAAGATAAGGCTCCACCATTGGCTGACCCTACCGAGGTTACCGGCGTTAAGGCTCGCCCAATCGGCGTAGGTTACGACATCTTTGGACGTACATTCTTCGTGAACGCGTCTTACAACTTCGACATTGGCTTCTAAAACGAGGCCCATTCATGCTGAAAGCGCACTTCGGTGCGCTTTTTTTTTGTAAAATCGATTACGATAGAAAACGACAAAAAACAAAGATATTGCAGAAGACCTTCTTACAAGCACCCAAAAATTGCTGGCAATATCAAATTCAAAAGGAGAGTAATCATGTATCGGCAAGGATGTATCGCACTTCTTCTAAGCCTCCTCGTTTCAGAGGTAATAGCCGACCCTTACCCCCTTGACTATTGGGCACGAAGATCAGCCGTAACAGGCGTGTCACTCTCGCCTGATGGCTCAAAGTTCGCACTGACTAGAATTCTCGAGCGTGGTGGAAACCCTATCATCGAGCTCTACGACTCGGATAACTTAGAAGCCGAGCCACTTCGCATCGACTCAAGTCCCATGGAAATCCTACCCGGCATTCGCTGGATTGATGATGATGTGTTCTTGTTCAATGCACGGCAGCAAGTGCGGGATATCATTGAAGGGTTTAACCAAGGGGTTTACGAGTACCAAAACGTCAAGTACGACGCGTCTAAGAAGAACCCAATTGGGCGCATTCGACAGGATTTTTTCAGTGTGGAAGAAGTGCTGCCGAAAAAGAAGAACAAGATTCTTATTTCGATACAGGAAGGTATCCCAGACGGATTGCAGGCGGTGTCTTCGACGATCAGACCGCGCTCGTACTGGGAATATGATGTAAAAACGAACCGCCGAAAGTTGCTTATGCGCGGCAAGATTGCTCTTGGCAATATCCAGTTCGATAGCGACGGCAATGCGACACACGCGTTCGGATATGATGTTCGAACCGATGAATACACCTACCACTGGCGCCCAAAGGGCACCACCGAGTGGCGCGAGATGTACCGCCAGCACGAGGATAGCTTCGAGCAGTTCTATCCTGTTGCCCCCGATCCCGTGGCCGAAAATCACTTTCTGGTCATGGCCCATAATGGATACGACAAAGTAGGCCTATGGTCTTTCGACGCCGAGAACCAAAAATTTTCAGAGGTGCTTTACCGAAGAAACGATGTCGATAGTAGCTTTCCGTTCTCTCACAGTAACCGTCTTTCGAACTCAGACGACATCGCAGGTATCACGTGGTGTAAAGACAAGTGCCATCGGGAGTTTTTCGACGCGCAAGAAGCGGCGCTTTACCGCCAGTTGGAAGAGCTTATTCCTAACGCCGACCAGGTTCGTATCTCTGGGCGGTCACGCGACGGCAATACGCTCGTTGTGACGAACTCGGGTCCGAGAGACCCAGGTACTTACTACCTGATTCGCAAAGGCAAGGTGTCCAAAATCAGCGGTGCTAAGCCGTACCTTGAACACGACCAGCTCGCAAAGGTTGAATACATTACCTACAAGGCCAGGGATGGCGAAGAGATTAACGGCTACGTTACCGTGCCGAACGGAGAGGGCCCCTTCCCGCTGGTGGTGATGCCACACGGTGGTCCATACGTTTCAGAAACCGTTGACCGGTTCGACGAGTGGTCGCAAATGCTCGCTAATAACGGCTACATGGTGCTGCAACCGCAGTATCGCGGCTCGCAAAAGTACGGCTTGGACTTTTATAAATCCGCATTTATCAATGGCTCTGAAGCAGGCCGCGCTATGCAAGATGACAAGGATGATGGTGCCTTATATCTAGTCAAGCAAGGCCTTGCTGACCCCAACCGTATGGCAATGTTCGGCTGGTCATACGGCGGCTACGCAGCGCTTATTGCTGCATCGCGCGAAGACCAAATCTACCAGTGCGTCATTGCGGGTGCTGCGGTAACCGACCCGGATATGCAAATGGATTACTACCGATACCGCATCGAAGGCTCAGCAAAGATCGAGCAGCTCACCACCTGGGATGGCGCCGTTTCGCCGATCAAAGAAGTGGCTAAAATAAACGTGCCCATGCTGATCGTACACGGAGACAATGACCAGCGCGTGCCTCCAGAGCATTTCGATAAGTACATTGCAGAACTTGATCGCGCAGGTATTGACTACCAGAAGCTCATCTTAGAGGGAGCTGACCACTTCTCGAACACGCTGTTTTATCACCACAAAATTGCGCTGTACGAATCTATTCTCGAGTTCTTCGGGAACGATTGCGGTTCGATGAGCGGGGGAGCTTCGCTGGCAAACCGCTAAACAGTACAGTGGCCGCAAGAGACGTGCTCCTCAGAGCTTCTTGATTCGCATAGTGACGCTCAGTAAAGCCCTCATCCGAGGGCTTTTTTGTGTCTTTTAATAATCCCCGAGAAGCCGACACCTCGTTGATAACGGACTTCCTTGAACTGTTGGTTGCTGCCGAGACCAGGCGCTACTGGGCTATATAGCCAAAGGACAATATCGCCTTAAAACAAAACCCGAGTCCGCAACGTGCCTTCAACCGCTGATAGCTGATTAATCAGTGTTTTTGAGTAATCGCTTTCGATATCGATTACCACGTATCCCGTGTCACCCATGGTTTGGAGGTACTGACCGCTGACATTCACCGCGCTGTCACTGAAGACTTGGTTGATGGCACTCATGATGCCTGGAATGTTGCGATGGACATGCAGTAGCCGGTGTTTACCCTCGTGCTCTGGCAAGGCAACCTCTGGGAAATTAACCGCCGAAGTTGTCGTCCCGTTGTCGCTGTAACGCGTGAGTTTCTCGGCAACCTCGACACCAATATTTTCCTGCGCTTCTTGCGTCGAACCACCGATGTGCGGTGTGAGAATACACTGATCGATGCCGCGAAGTGGCGATTCGAACTCGTCGTTATTTGACCGAGGCTCGACAGGAAACACATCGATGGCGGCGCCACCTATGTGATTGCCATGTAGCGCCTCAGCTAAAGCGTCTAGATCGACCACGTTGCCTCTCGATGCGTTTATCAGCATAGCGCCCGAGCGCATCGCTGCAATTTCGCGCCGGCCGATTAGTAGCTCGGTACTGGCATGCTGAGGCACATGCAAACTCACAACGTGGGATGCCTCAAGCAGCGACTGAAGCGTTGCCTTTGGCTGTGCATTTCCAAGTGGCAGTTTGGACTCAACGTCAAAATACACCACTTTCATGCCTAAGCCCTCAGCAATAACGCCGAGCTGCATGCCGATATTACCGTAGCCAATAATGCCCAGTGTTTTACCCCGGCACTCGAAAGAGCCGGTCGCACTCTTCTGCCACTCACCGCGATGCGCGGCAGCACTTCGCTGCGGGACGCCTCGAAGCAGCAAAATAACCTCGGCCATGACAAGCTCAGCAACACTTCTTGTATTCGAGAATGGGGCATTAAACACGGGGACACCGCGGCGCGCGGCAGCGTCAAGATCTACCTGATTGGTCCCAATGCAAAAGCAGCCAATGGCCACCAGGCGCTGCGCCGCATTGAGAACGTCCTCAGAAAGCTGTGTTCGCGAACGAATGCCGACAAAGTGAGCATCCCTTATCTCTTGTTTCAAATCTTCGGTGGGAAGCGCTTTCGGATAAGTTACAACATTGGTATAGCCTGCTTTCGCTAGCGCGTCGATGGCGCTCTGATGAACACCCTCGAGTAAGAGGAACTTAATCTTCGATTTTTGGAGAGACTGCTGTTTCATAACCTACTTCTGAAGGTGAGTGCGCGGGGCGCGGATGATAACATTACGGTCCTTACCGCTATGGAGTTCAATGTGTCTCAGCCGTCAATAGACGTTATTAATGCACTAAAGTCTGTGCTCTCCGAGAATCAGGTCTCAACGGAGGCGTCAATCCTAGAAAGCTACGGGCAAGATTGGACACGTTTTACCCAGCCTGCGCCGCTTGCTGTCGTCTTCCCGCGCACCACCGATGAAGTAGCCGACGTCGTTAAATTTGCGAGGGCGCAGGATGTTGCTCTTGTGCCCTCCGGTGGTCGTACGGGGCTGAGTGGCGGTGCGGTTGCCGCAAACGGCGAGATCGTTGTCTCGCTCGATAAACTGAATACGATTCATCCCGTTAACAACATCGACAGAACTATTCGCGTGGGCGCCGGAGCGATCACTCAGACGATCCAAGAGGCGGCCGACGAGGCAGGACTTTTCTATCCCGTGGATTTTGCGTCGAGCGGCTCGAGTCAAATTGGTGGCAACATTGCCACCAACGCGGGCGGTATCAACGTGATTCGCTACGGCATGACGCGTGAATGGGTGGCAGGTCTTACCGTGGTTACGGGCACGGGAGAGGTCCTGGAGCTTAATCGCGGCCTGATGAAGAACAACACAGGCCTTGATTTTCGGCATCTCTTTATTGGTTCTGAGGGCGTGCTGGGCTTCATCACCGAAGCGACACTAAAACTTTGCTCACCCCCGAAGGATCCCACGGTGTTGGTGCTGGGGCTCGCCGATATGGACGCGATCATGCAGGTCCTACAGCGCATTCAGGCAACAACACCTCTCCTCGCATATGAGTTTTTCTCAGAGCTTGCAGTCTCAAAAGTCGTTGAGCACGCCGGCGTTGCTCGCCCTTTTGAGACTCAAACGCCGTTTTACGCACTCATCGAGTTTGAACGCGATGGCGAGGAGACCGAAACTGTGGTCTTTGAGGCTGTCGAAGCCTGCATGGAAGAAGGCTGGGTATTGGATGCTGTAATGAGTCAAAGCGTTGCCCAAGCTAAGGCGCTATGGAGGCTACGCGAGGACATCTCAGAGACAATCACGCGATGGACACCCTACAAGAATGATATCTCCTCAACTGTCTCAAAAGTCCCCCAACTGTTATCGGCGGTTGATGAGGTAGTGCATGATCACTATCCCGACTGGGAAGTGTGCTGGTACGGACACATTGGTGACGGCAATTTGCACCTCAATATCTTAAAGCCCGACGATCTCGATATCTCGGACTTCAAAGCACGATGCGGTGAAGTGTCAATCGACATCTTCAAAGCGATTCAAGCGCTCGGTGGCAGTGTCTCCGCAGAGCATGGTGTCGGAACCCTCAAAGCACCCTATCTTGAGTACACCCGCACAGAGAGTGAAATCGCCTCAATGCGTGCAATCAAAGCGATTTTCGACCCGGACGGTATTATGAATCCAGGCAAAATATTTACCGCGGACTGATCAGAATTACAGCCATAAGGATGTCCCATGGACGCACAGACCCTAAAACAAATGGTGGCACGCGAGGCTATCGAGAGAGTAATGAACGCGCACGGCAGCGATCTTGTTGTCGGTATTGGGACTGGTAGCACAGCGGAGTGCTTCATTGCGGAATTGCCTCGACTCCGGGACAGGATACGCACAACAGTATCGAGCTCGGAACGATCGTCCCAGCTATTGCGCGAACTCGGTTTTGACGTAAAAGACCTCAACGAGGTCGACCGCGTAGATGTTTATATCGATGGTGCCGATGAGTCGACAGATGAGGGCTTCCTGATTAAAGGCGGCGGTGCGGCGCTAACCCGCGAAAAGATCGCCGCCGCTAAAGCTAAGGAGTTCATTTGCATCGCCGACAACAGCAAAATGGTCTCTCAGCTCGGCGCATTTCCACTGCCCGTCGAGGTGATTCCTATGGCACGCACGCTCGTTCAAGACGCGCTAAACCAACTTGGCGGTGATGCTGTTTGGCGTGAAGGTGTGATTACCGACAACGGCAATATCATCCTCGACATACACGGACTGCAAATTAACAATCCCAAAACGCTCGAGAGCGAGATCAACAACATCACGGGGGTGGTCTGTAATGGGATTTTCGCTCACAGACCTGCGGATGTCTTGCTGATCAGCACACCCGGCGGTGTTGTCCGCATTTTGTGATTGCTTACCAACAATTGACATTGACACATAAGGATATCTTTATATAGTGGTCCCTCGATAAACGGGGGGAATATCCTGTGAGTTCATACACGCTTTTTACGTCCGAATCTGTATCGGAAGGCCATCCCGATAAAGTGGCCGATCAGGTTTCTGACGCGATTCTAGATCTCTACTTGTCCAAAGATGCAAATGCGCGCGTCGCTGTCGAGACGCTGGTTAAGACTGGCATGGCGGTGCTCGCCGGGGAAGTAACCTCGTCAGCGACCATCACGCCCGGCGAAATTGAAAGCACTGTCCGCAATGTTATCTGCAACATTGGCTACGACAGCTCAGATGTCTGTTTTGACGGTAATACCTGCGCAGTGATTAATGCGATTGGCTTGCAATCACCCGATATCGCTATGGGAACACACGAGGCAGATGAGGCCAATCAGGGTGCAGGCGATCAAGGCCTTATGTTTGGCTACGCAGCCAACGAGACCGAGACACTGATGCCGGCTCCCATATTTTATTCGCACCGATTGGTTGAGCGACAAGCTGAACTTCGCCGATCTGGCCAAGCAGACTTCTTACGACCTGACGCAAAAAGCCAGATTTCACTGAGATACGATGACAGCGGAAACCCGCTCGCAGTAGATGCCGTTGTACTCTCGACCCAGCACTCTCCCGACATCGACCAAGCCACGCTACGAGACTTCGTAAAGCGCGAGATCATTGAAGCCGTCCTTCCCTCGGAGTGGCTAACACCCGACACGCAGTACCACATCAACCCAACCGGACAGTTCATCATTGGTGGTCCAATGGGTGATTGCGGCCTCACTGGGCGAAAGATCATCGTTGATACCTACGGTGGTATGGCTCGCCACGGCGGCGGTGCCTTCTCGGGCAAAGACCCTTCTAAGGTCGATCGCTCAGCGGCCTATGCGGGACGCTATGTCGCTAAGAATATTGTCGCAGCGGGACTCGCAAGCCGCTGTGAAATTCAGGTTTCCTACGCAATTGGCGTGGCCGAGCCTACCTCGATCTCGATTGATACCTTTGGAACCGCCAACGTGTCCGAAGCTCGCATCGTAGAGCTCGTAAGAGAGCACTTTGATCTGCGCCCCAAAGGCCTTATCAATATGCTCAACCTCAAGCGACCCATTTACCAACCCACAGCAGCTTACGGCCACTTTGGTCGTGAGCAAGCAGACTTTACTTGGGAACAAACCGATAAAGCCGATGCGCTTCGCGCTGCGGCGGGACTTTAAGTTAACTAGACACCAGGAGCTGTCATGACAACCGCCATCGACTCAGCAACATTTTCAGATTACAAAGTAGCAGACATTACTCTCGCCGAGTGGGGCCGCCGCGAACTCGCTATCGCAGAGACGGAAATGCCCGCGCTTATGACCTTGCGTGAGCGTTACCGTGACGAACAGCCACTGGCCGGTGCCAAGATCCTTGGCTGCATCCATATGACCATCCAAACCGGTGTTCTTATCGAGACTCTGGTCGATCTCGGTGCCGAGGTGCGCTGGTCGAGCTGCAACATTTTCTCTACCCAGGACCACGCAGCAGCGGCCATTGCAGCACGCGGTATTCCTGTCTTTGCCTGGAAGGGCGAAACAGAACCAGAGTATGAGTGGTGTATCGAGCAAACGATCCTACAAGACGGTAAGCCTTGGGACGCCAACATGATTTTGGATGACGGTGGCGATCTCACGTCAATGCTCCACGAAAAATACCCGGAAATGCTAGATCGCATTCACGGTATTACCGAAGAGACGACAACAGGGGTTCACCGCCTTTACGAAATGCTCGAAGAAGGCTCATTAAAAGTACCTGCGATTAATGTGAACGACGCGGTGACCAAGTCAAAGAATGACAACAAATACGGTTGCCGTCACAGCCTAAACGACGCAATCAAGCGCGGGCTCGATCATTTGTTGGCAGGCAAGCGCGCGCTGGTCCTCGGCTACGGCGACGTAGGTAAGGGCTCTGCTCAATCGCTCCGCCAAGAAGGCATGATTGTTCGCGTTACTGAATGCGATCCGATTTGTGCCATGCAGGCCTGTATGGACGGCTATGAAGTCGTATCACCGTTCGTTGACGGCGTAAACGACGGTACTGACGCGTCAATCAACACTGACTTGCTCGGTCAGACGGACCTACTTTGCTCTGCAACCGGCAACGTCGACGTGTGTAACGCAGCCATGCTCCGCGCACTCAAGCCCGGTGCGGTCGTCTGTAACATCGGCCATTTCGATAATGAGATCGACACCGCCTACATGCGTGAAAATTGGGAGTGGGAAGAGGTCAAGCCACAGGTGCACAAGGTGTACCGCAATCGTGAGACTAACGACCATCTTCTGCTGCTTGCTGAAGGCCGCCTAGTCAACCTCGGAAACGCAACAGGCCACCCCTCTCGTATTATGGACGGCTCTTTCGCCAACCAAGTCCTCGCGCAGATCCACGTCTACGCGAAGCGTTTTGCGGACCTTCCTGCAGATGAGAAGGCAGGTGCTATTACAGTTGAAGTCTTGCCGAAGCACCTCGATGAGCAAGTCGCAGCGCTTATGGTTGAGGGTTTTGGCGGTGTGATGACCAAGCTCACTCAACAGCAGGGTGATTACATTGGTGTAGGTGTCGACGGACCTTTCAAAAACGACAGCTACAAGTACTAGATAGGAATCAACTGATACACTGCGCGCTATGCGCAGTTATCGAGTTCATTCACAATCCGACCTCAAAGTGGGGCAGTCGACCGTTCTTGATGAGCGGTCGAGCCACCACCTCGCTCGTGTCCTCAGAGTTAAAGTTGACGATAGCGTTACCGTTTTTAACGGCGACGGCTACAACTACTCATCTCGCGTATCCTCGGTTACCAAAACCCATGTCACGGTGGATCTCTTGGCCAAAGAGGATCCTAAAAATGAATCGCCGCTCTCTACCCATTTGGGTTTAGCCGTTTCAAAGGGTGATCGCTTTGAGTGGGCGATCAAAAAGGCAACCGAGCTCGGCGTCTCTTCTATCTCACCAATTCTAAGTCAACGCGTGGACGTGCGACTGGCGCCCGAGCGCTGGAAAAAGAAGCAGGACCACTGGCAGCAAATCGTGATCAGTGCCTGCGAGCAGAGTGGGCGGGCCGTGGTTCCTGAGGTATTTCCGCCACAGCCGCTTGGAGGCTGGGTTGAAGCCGTTGAGGTGGAGCACAAAATCTGCCTGCACCCTGGCTTGAGCGGTGCACTTCGAGAGACACCGCCCAGCAGCGTTGCACTTCTCATTGGACCCGAGGGCGGGTTGAGCGATGACGAAGTCGCTCTGGCCTCTGACAAGGGGTTTCTTGGCATTAATCTGGGGCCTAGGATCTTACGCACAGAAACCGCTCCGCTTGTCGCCTTGTCTGTCATTGGCACGCAATGGGGTGACTTAAGAGCGATATAAACGCTTGAACACACTGTGACGGACACTCACACTTAGCCCTGTTAAGTAAGCGGTGAGCACGGAACTATGGGACTGCGTATTGGGGTGCTAATGGACCCCATCTCTGGCATCAACACAAAAAAAGATACGACCTTGGGTCTGCTCCGTGCAGCGGCAAAAGCAGGGCATGAGCTCGTTTATCTCGAACAACAAGACCTCTTCATAAAAGCAGGTGAGACGTTCGCTAACCTTAAGGCACTCGAGGTTTTCGACAGCGACGAGCGCTGGTATTCACTGGGTGATACCTACACGGCATCGCTGTCATCGCTAGACGTGGTCCTGATGCGCAAAGACCCGCCCTTTGACATGGAATTTTTCTACACCACACAGTTGCTTGAGGACGCTGAGCGGAGAGGAACCCTCATTGTTAATCGCTGCGAGAGCTTGAGAAACTGTAATGAGAAATTGTTTGCCACCCAGTTCCCCCAGTGCTGCCCCCCGCTTCTCGTATCCCGCGACCAGAATGCGCTTAAGCAATTTCACAGTGAATACGGTGACGTCATCTACAAGCCGCTTGATGGGATGGGTGGTCAATCTATCTTCAGAGTGAGCGAGAACGACCCCAATCTGAACGTTATTCTTGAGACGCTGACGCGAAATGGTCGCGAGACCATTATGGCGCAACGTTATCTCCCCGAAATTAAGGCCGGTGATAAACGCATCCTTATGGTGAACGGAGAGCCGGTGCCCTTTTGCTTGGCGCGGCTACCCATGGCGGGCGAGAATCGAGGCAATCTAGCGGCGGGCGGCTCAGGCGTTGTACAGCCACTATCAGAGCGAGATAAATGGATCGCCGCGCAGGTTGGCCCAACATTACGCGAAAAAGGCCTTTTATTTGTGGGTCTTGACGTCATTGGCGACTACCTCACCGAAATCAATGTCACAAGTCCAACCTGTATGCGAGAAATTGATCGCGCCGAAAATACCCAAATTGCGGAAACAGTCATTTCGGGTATTGAAATGGCGTTGGTGGAGCACCGTGCAGGCTGAATACGATATATCGGGTGGCATGCCGGCAGCGACGGGCGTATCCGTTGCCATACATATTATTGTCGTCCTGCTGATATCGAGCTCTATTGCCTCTTCAGTGAATACCTACCGCTCCAATGCGGTCACAGTTGTGCTGACACCCAGCAAGCAGGCACCGACTGAAGCCTCTCATTTGGCGAGTCAAAATCAGATCGCGAGTATGAGCGAGGTGCAAACACCGTTGAGCGAGCAATCCACAACGACGCAATTGGCAATCATGCAAGCACTTGCAGCTGAGACAACTGATCCTAGCGATCTAGCGGCGGAGGTTGAAAAGCTGCAGAGCGAGCTCACTCAAATGCAGGAAACAAAAACGCAGAATACGCGCCTTGGCAGCGTCGCTGCGCGAAGGGCTCTTGATGCCGATTATCTCCAGCGCTGGGTGAATCGCGTCGAAAAATTCGGCAACGCTGCACTTGCTAATGTTGGTAGCGCGAGGGGGGATGTCCGCTTACTCGTCGTGGTCGATAAATTGGGTATTCTCTTGGACGTCACAGTGCTCGAGTCTTCAGGCTTCCCACACTTGGATCGAGCTGCGGTAAAAACGGTGCAAGATGCCGCTCCTTATCCTGCATTTCCTCCCGCATTGAGTGCACAAGTCGATAAACTAGAGATTGTCAGAACCTGGCAGTTCAGGCCATAAACGTAAAGTCCGATATAGGTAACTTGGGTAGAGGCAGAGTCGTAAATGCTCTAAGAGAGAGGACATGAAGGTGGACTGAGACAGTTACGCCGTCACAACGATTGAAGCACCAGACACCCTATACTCAAGGCCATAAAAAATATTTTCCAATGCAACTAACGCCATGAAAGTACAGCGCACAACCGACAGCTTAAGAGGCCATTTCCTCATTGCGACGCCTGCGATTGAGTCGGGCTTTTTTAAGCAGACGGTGACGTATATTTGTGAGCATGGCGAAACCGGGGCCATGGGGATCGTCATCAACAAAGCCCTAGACCTTCAGCTTGCCGATATTTTTGAACATCTCAACATTCAGCCGCTACTTAGCCACGATGAAGTCCCCGTGATGGCGGGCGGACCGGTGAAAGTCGATCGTGGCTTTGTGTTGCACTCTCCCGATAAAACCTTTGACGCTACATTAAAGGTCAACGCCGATGTCTGGCTGACCACATCAAAAGATGTGCTTGCCGATATCGCAGCAGGGTCAGGGCCCGAAAAACATTTAGTCGCCCTTGGATATGCAGGATGGTCTGCGGGGCAGCTCGAGCAAGAAATTGCAGAGAACAGCTGGCTCACTGTGTCGGCAGACGAAAAGGTACTATTTGAGACCGCTATCAAACAAAAGTTTGAAGCCGCTGGTACTCTCTTGGGCATCGATATCCGGCTACTTACACAGCACGCAGGTCATAGCTAAATGACAAGCGTGCTGTCTTATCTTTGCTTTGATTACGGCCTAAAAAACATCGGCGTGGCACTGGGCAACACCTTAACAAAAGAAGCGAGACCGATTGCTATTCTGGGAGCGGTCAACGGAAAACCTCGCTGGGACGAGATTGAAGCCCTAGTCAAAGAATGGCAGCCAACGGAGATCATTGTCGGCAGCCCCATTGACGAAGACGGGAAACCGACCGAGCTCTCGGCCAAGGCAGCAAAATTTGCCCGCCAAATAGAGGGCAGGCTGGGCCTTAGGGTGAAGCTTCACGACGAACGGTTTAGCTCTAAAGAGGCTAAATTACGGGCGAAGGAGTCAGGTCACAGGGGTGACTTTGTGAAACAGCCCATCGACGACTTAGCCGCCGCCGTTATTCTCGAGAGCTGGTTAAACTGCGATCACTTTTGATCCTGCCACCATTTATCAACATGGGTCCCAGTGGGCGTCTCAACATCAAACGTCTGGCGCCCGCTCGCGTGGCTACCCGATGAATCGAGCTTGATAGCCAGTCTTACGTCATTTTCAGATTCGGCGGCTCTCAACGCCTGCTCAGCCGTGATTACTCCTCGCTTGAATAAGGCCAGCACAGCCTGATCAAAGGTTTGCATCCCATACTCAGAGGATCTAGCAACAAGGTCGGTAATTTTTTCTAAACTGCCGGAGCGAATATGCTCCTGCATTAAACGCGTACACAACATGAGTTCAACAGCGACAACCCGACCGCTACCATCGAGCTTTGGGAGAAGCTGCTGTGCCACAATAGCGCGCAGATTGATCGAGAGATCCATCCACAATCGACGAACATACTCCTCCGGAAAGAAGCTTTGAACGCGTTCAAGCGCCTGCTTTGACCCGCCGGCGTGGAGGGTACACAAACACAAGTGGCCGGTCTCGGCGTAAGACAATGCAATTCGCATTGTTTCCGCATCACGGACCTCACCAATCATGACTACATTGGGGGCCTGGCGAAGTGCCATTTTCAGGGCCACCTCAAAGGACTCGGTATCAACACCCACCTCGCGCTGACTGATGATTGACTGCTTGTGACTATGCACAAACTCGATCGGATCTTCGACAGTGATGATGTGATCTCGTCGATTCTCGTTTCGATAATCAACCATAGCAGCAAGCGTTGATGACTTACCGGTGCCCGTTGCACCAACAATCATGACCAAGCCCTGCTTGAGCAGACTCAAGTCCTTAAGCTGCGACGGAAGGCCGAGCTGCTCAAAGGTCGGAATATCGTGGTAAATTCGGCGAATGACGAGCGCCGGCTGCTCACGCTGAACATAAGCACTCGCGCGAAAGCGCCCAAGACCGGGATGTTCAATGGCGTAGTTAGCGTCTCGATGAGTAGCGTAATCTTCAAATTGCTTAGCCGTCATACTCGCTTGAATCAGTGCTCTGACATCGTCAGCAGACAAGGTATCCGTGCCCTCGGCCAGGAGATCACCGTTAACCTTGAAAATGGGCGCGGACCCTACTGAGGCAAAGCCATCGGAGGCCCCTTTCTCCACGACCAACTTAAGAAATTTTGTTAACTCCACCGTAACGGCCTCACACAATATTATCCGGCTGACGCGCTTTACTTCGCGCCACAGCCACATCGATAAGCCGCTTATCCACTAACTGCTGCAAGCTCTGATCCATGGTCTGCATACCCACCGATTGACCCGTTTGAATCGCGGAGTACATCTGCGCCACCTTATCTTCTCTGATCAAGTTGCGAACAGCAGGGGTGCCTCTGAGGATTTCAAGCGCAGCAACCCTACCACCCCCATTTCGCTTTAGTAGCGTTTGCGATACGACCGCCATCAGCGATTCAGACAACATTGAACGCACCATCCCCTTTTCCTCAGCCGGAAATACGTCAATGATGCGATCGATGGTTTTTGCGGCAGACGTTGTATGCAATGTCCCGAACACTAAATGCCCCGTCTCCGCTGCGGTCAAGGCAAGTCGTATCGTCTCAAGATCGCGCATCTCGCCCACCATAATAATGTCTGGATCTTCTCGCAGGGCGGAGCGCAGTGCTGTGGTAAAACTGTTGGTGTCGCGATTGACTTCGCGCTGATTCACTAAGCATTTTTTACTTTCATGAAGAAATTCGATCGGATCTTCAATGGTGAGGATATGGTCGAATCGCTTCTCATTAATAAAATCAACCATGCCGGCAAGCGTTGTCGACTTGCCCGATCCAGTGGGGCCTGTCACCAACACAAGACCCCGCGGCATCATCGCAAACTCCTTCAGGACGTCGGGCATACCGAGATCCTCTAACGAAAGGATGGTCGAGGGAATGGTTCGGAACACCGCGCCTGCACCACGGTTCTGATTAAAGGCATTGACTCTGAAGCGCGCGATCCCCGGTACTTCAAAAGAGAAGTCGGTTTCTAGTTGGTCTTCGTAATCCCTGCGCTGCTGATCGTTCATGATGTCGTAGATCAAACTTTGCACCTGCGCATGATCCATGGGCGGCACGTTGATTCTACGAATGTCGCCGTCGACACGAATCATCGGTGGCAGCCCGGCAGAGAGATGGAGGTCTGACGCGTTCTGCTGCGCGGTAAATGCCAACAATTCGGTAATGTCCATTAAACCCACCCTCTTCACAAGTGCCTGTATAAGTACCGGATCAACGCTATCGCGCGTACCATACCAGTATGA
>CAJXZI010000018.1 GCA_913063005.1 uncultured Halieaceae bacterium
CTAAACACAAAGGACTAGCATCGCTACGTGCCAACACATTGAGCGATGGCACAGATGAATCGGCCATTAGGCTGAGAACCGACTCCGGATTTTGCGTGATTAAACGACTAGACCGGGCCCTCTCCAATCCACTTTTAATAGCCCTAACCTCAGATTCGATTAACGTCGTACGTTGCTCAAGCGCGTAACTCGCCTGAGCCTCCAATAGCGAGTTCTCCTTTGAAAATGACAGGCCTGCACTCAGGTACACAACCGCTATGAGCGCGGGCAAAAAAGCCAGTGCAATGCCTGCAAGCGACGTGAGACGTGCGTTTTTATCTGCGGCTGAAATTTGACCTTCTGGCATGGCTGACGAAGTGCTCATTTTTCTGACAAATGTTTTGCAAGTTCGGCAATCATCGTTTCTGCAAGCACACGCTTGGATGACACGGCCATCACGATCTCATTGTTTGCGCTGATGAGTGTCCCCGCATTGCTATCGCTATTGAAACCGATGGCTTTATCACTGACGTCATTGGCAAAAATGAAATCGAGGTTTTTGCGTTTGAGCTTGTCACGTGCATAGGCTGACACGTCGTTGGTTTCTGCTGCAAAGCCAACGACAAGATTTGGCCTCGTATCAGAAGTCGCAATCGTGGCGATGATGTCTGGATTAGCAACTAACTTCAGTTCCATACTCTCTGATCCAGCGCGTTTTATCTTTTGCGCTGCTACTGTTTCGGGCTTGAAGTCGACAACGGCGGCGGCACCGATAAAGATATCTGCTCCGTCTGTTGCAGTCATACTTGCCTCGAGCATTTCTCTCGTCGTCTCTACCTCCACCACGTCAACACCCGGAGCGGCGTCACAGTGGACCGGCCCTGAAATTAAGGTTGTGCGAGCACCCGCATTTAAACAGGCTTCCGCTAACGCATATCCCATTTTTCCGGAGCTTCGGTTGCTGATGTAGCGGACAGGACATAGCGGCTCTCGTGTGGGGCCTGCTGTAATAACCACATGTTTTCCAGCGAGATCACCGGTTGAAAAGCTGGCGATAAGTGATTCAACAATCTCTGTGGGTTCAAGTAAGCGCCCAGCGCCGATATCGCCACAGGCTTGGCTGCCCGAATCTGGGCCTAGAATCTCAATGCCACGTTCTCGAAGAACACCAATGTTTTCCTGCGTCGCGGCTTTGGCCCACATCTCTTGATTCATCGCTGGGGCGACAAATATGGGAGCTGGGGTCGCTAGAACACACGCGCCTAGGAGGTCATCGGCTCTGCCTTGTACAAGCCGAGCAATGGAGTCCGCGCTCGCCGGTGCGACGATGACCGAGTCCGCCCAGCGTGCGAGTTCGATATGGCCCATCGCGGCCTCTGCTTCGGTGTCGAGTAATCCAGTATGAACAGGATTACCTGAAAGCGCCTGCATGGTGAGGGGCGTAATAAATTCGCAAGCACCCTCTGTCATGACCACCCGGACACTGGCTCCCTCACGAATCAATTCGCGTGTTAATTCAGCAGCCTTGTACGCGGCAATACTACCGGTGACGCCAATGATGAAGTTGCGGTTTAAAAGTCGTGCCATTTGCCCAATGCACAGGAGAAAGTTGACACCAAAGGTAGCATTCACTTGCGATGAATCCTACTGATCTAGATCGGTAGTACTTCCCACAACCGACCCACAACCGACGTTGTACAGAGTTTGATGCAATTTCGAATAAAAAGTAGCCAAACACAAACCACTTTGCGGGTCCTTGTTTTGGCTTAGAAAGTTTTGGCTTAGTAAGTTGTGACTTAACGAAGCGATAGACAGTAAATGGGTGAATCTTGAGACATGACAACGCGTCCATTTTTCTGACAGCGGATCTACTGAATATTTCTGTGTCCGCAGCGGATACGCTAGTGAGGAGTTGCCCATCCTCGGTCTCGCTGCGGGTTTTTTTTCGAAGACTGTCCGAGGGCGAAGTTTGCCATCCGGTGATTGATAAGGTCGGGCGGCTGAGACTCAGAGCTATGTTCGACCTTCAAACGCTCATGTTTGAGGAGCGCTTAGAGGCCGCGCTTGGGGAAGTAAATTGGGACAAGCTTCAACGATATTTGGTTGAGACGCTGGATGGACGAGTTCGGGAGACATTTATCGCAGTGTTTCTGGATGCTCAACACGCGTTTATTGCCAGCGAGATTCTATTTGTCGGCTCGGTTGATCGTGCGCACGTTTATCATAGGGTCGTGCTGATGCGCGCACTGTCTCACCAAGCGGTCTCGATTGTGGTGGCTCATAACCACCCGTCGGGTTCACTTATTCCCAGTGCCGCTGACATCGAAACAACGCGAAAGTTGGCAAGATGTTTGAAGCTCGTTGACATTAGGCTGGCAGATCACGTCATTGTCGCCTCGGGTCGTTGCGAAAGCCTGAGAAACTTGGGATTTGTGTAAATCTGCGTGTTGCTTAAGCCCTAGGCCTTTGGTATCTTGCCGCTCCTTTTTTTGGTGGACAGACAGATGTCGCGAGTATGTCAAGTTACAGGTAAGCGCCCGATGACGGGTAATAATGTCTCGCATGCGAAGAATCGCACTCGCAGACGCTTCCTGCCCAACCTTCACAATCACCGTTTTTGGGTCGAGTCAGAGAAGCGCTTCGTGTCTCTACGTGTATCTCCCAAAGGTATGAGAATCATTGATAAGCGTGGAATCGAAACAGTTCTTTCTGAGCTTCGTGCCCGCGGCGAAAAGGTTTAAGGAGTCGTTAGCGATGCGTGAAAAAGTTCGAATGAATTCTACAGCGGGCACAGGCCACTTCTACACGACCGACAAAAACAAGCGTACGACGCCTGATAAGTTGGAAATGAAGAAGTACGACCCTGTTGCTCGTAAACACGTGATCTACAAAGAAGGTAAGATCAAGTAAGTGCAAAGTTTTCCTAAGACCCCGGCATTGCCGGGGTTTTTTTTGCCTGCTACTTAGTCACGTACGAAGGGCTGGGCAATGTGATGAAGAGTTTTTTGGGACACGTGTTTCGATAGATGGTTTTGTAAGAAGAAGTGTCGACAAGATGTGGAGAAATAGGTGCCAGAGTTACCAGAGGTAGAAACAACGCGAAGAGGAATCCAACCCCACATTGTGGGACGTAAGGTGACGGCAGTTACTGTCCGCGATCGACGGTTACGATGGCCTATTTGCGATGATCTCGAACAGCGACTCGAGGGCGCAAGCGTACTGACAACTCGGCGTCGCGCTAAATACTTGCTCATTGATTTTGAGACCGGAAGCCTTCTTGTCCACCTCGGCATGTCAGGATCACTCCGGTTGGTCGCTGAAAATGAACAACCGCGCAAACACGACCATGTTGACATCGGACTCGATAATGGTTTTTTGCTGCGCTACCACGACCCGAGACGTTTCGGCAGCATGCACTGGCTGGATGATGCCTCACACATGCTCCTCGATCATCTCGGCCCGGAGCCGCTTTCGACTGAATTTTCCGCTGACTATTTGTATCGAACGTCGAGGAAGCGCTCGGCGCCAGTAAAGCACGTCATCATGGATGCGAAGGTGGTGGTGGGTGTGGGTAACATCTACGCTAACGAAGCGTTGTTTATGGCGGGTATTCGGCCAGACCGTGCCGCTAACAAGGTCAGTAAGGCGAGATACGAGCTGTTGGTAGAGGCAATTAAGCAGGTTTTGGCTACTGCGATCGAGGTGGGAGGCACCACACTCCGGGACTTTGTCGGTGGTGACGGCAAAGCAGGCTATTTCGCGCAGAGCTTGCAGGTTTATGGGCGCGCGGGTGAGTTGTGTAAGCGCTGCAAAGATCAAACGCTCAGAGAAATACGGCAGTCCAACCGCTCGACGGTCTTTTGTCCTAGTTGCCAGCGGTAGTCACGAATTTTGCCTTAAGGGCCTCAAGCACAACAGGTGTTACAAAGTCCTCAACGTCGCCGTTCATCGAGGCAATCTCACGAACCAAGGTTGATGAAATATAGGACAGGTCGTTGGTGGGCGTGAGGAAGATACTCTCAAAGTTCGGGTTCATGGCGCGATTCATATTGGCAAGTTGATATTCGAATTCGAAATCTGCCGTAGTCCGAATCCCTCTAAGAACACAATTAGAGCCCTGATCTTCAACGAAACGAATCGACAAGCCAGAAAAGCCTTTTACTTCGATGTTATCAAGGTGGGAAAAAGAGCGCTCTGCCAGGTCAATACGCTCCTCGGTTGAGAAAAGCGGTTGTTTTTTTGCACTATCTGCCACGCCAATAACCACGCGATCAAACAGGCTCGCTGCGCGTTCGACAAGGTCTACGTGGCCTTTGTGAATAGGGTCAAACGTCCCAGGGTAAACAATCGTATGGTTGCGCATAGCAGCAGCTCTTAATTTATTCGGGCTGAGACTACACAACCCAAATGTTGAGGACAAATCGAACTAACGCAGTTGAGTGAGCCTGAAAGAGACATCGCCTGCCTGTTTGTCTTTGATAATGTCGAGAGCGTCGTTCTGCCAGGGAGCGTTCTTTGAGGTCTCAACGTAAATCAAGGAGTCAGGTTTTAATAAGGGACTTGTTATGAGCCAGTCGAGACACGCCTCAAGTGCAGGCCCTGTAAACGGCGGGTCTAGGAACACGATATCGAAGCTGCCCGAAACGTCTATTGTCTTGCTCGCATCCGCAAGCAGAAAATCACTTTTAGCTGTGGCGTTTAGCAACTGGCTGTTGGTTTGAATTTGCTTTAGCACTGCGGCGTTTTGATCGACAAAGCAGCAGTGGCTAGCGCCTCGTGAAAGGGCCTCAAAACCCAAGGCGCCCGAGCCCGCAAACATGTCGAGACATCTCGCTCCTGCAATCCTACCCGTCAGCCAGTTAAAGAGGGTCTCTCGCACTCGATCAGCTGTTGGGCGAAGCCCCTCAGCATCGGGAAAGCTTAACTTCCTTCCACGCCACTGTCCGCCAATAATTCGGATTTGGTTCGCGGTCTGCCGCGCTCGACTTTTGCTCATCATGCAAGCACCTAATGGTAAACTCTCTTAGCATAGCGCCGATCGTGTGCGTGGCGATGATAGGAAGCTCAAATAATATGAAGTGGTTTGGACGTAAGCAGAAGGAAGAGACGGCAAAATCCTCTGATCTACCTGCCAAAGACGAGGCAGTAATAGACCAGGAGGCGGAACGGAAGTCGTGGTTTGGCCGTTTGACGGCGGGCCTGGGTCGAACGAGCCAATCACTCATGACGGGGCTTGAGTCAGCGCTTGGTGTACGGGCTACCATTGATGATGATGTCATAGAAGCGCTCGAGACCGAATTGTTGATGGCAGACGTTGGTGTTGCCACAACGCAAGTGATCATGGATCGATTAATTGCCGCGCACCCTCGCAACTCAGCGGTGGATACTGAGACCGTTATGGCCACACTCAAGCACCTTCTTGTTGAAACATTGGTAGCCGACAGCGCCGACCTTCAGGCACCTGACGAAGGACCTCTGGTTATCTTGGTTGTTGGGGTTAACGGTGCGGGTAAAACCACAACGATTGGCAAGTTAGCCCACCGTTACCAATCGCAGGGAAAGTCGGTCATGCTGGCGGCTGGAGATACCTTCAGAGCCGCGGCGGTCGAGCAGCTGCAAACCTGGGGTGAGCGAAATAATGTGCCCGTGGTTGCGCAGCACACCGGTGCCGACAGCGCCTCCGTATTGTTCGATGCGTTAAGCGCGGCTAAAGCGCGCAATATTGACGTGCTCCTCGCAGATACGGCTGGTCGACTAAACAACAAAGCGCATCTAATGACCGAGTTGGAGAAGATAGTTCGTGTTGTTAAAAAGGCCGATGTATCCGCCCCGCACGAGACACTACTGGTGCTGGATGCGGGCACGGGACAAAACGCCGTTGCACAGGCAAAAGAATTCGATGCTTGCGTGGGTGTTACTGGTATTGCATTGACCAAGCTGGATGGCACGGCGAAGGGTGGTGTGGTTTTCGCCATTGGTGAACAGATAAAGCGCCCGATACGCTTTATTGGTATTGGTGAGGGCGTGGAAGATCTCCGCCCATTCGACGCCCATGAATTCGTCGATGCGCTGTTTAACCCGGTTGGATAGCTGAGCATGGATCTCGTTTTTGACCGAGTGGGGAAGCGGTTTGGCCAGCGTGATGCGCTTATCGATCTTAGCTTTGGTATGGCGAGCGGGGAAATGGCTTTCCTTACCGGGCACTCTGGTGCGGGTAAAAGCACCCTGCTGAGGCTTTTGTTATTGCTTGATCGCGCTTCTTCAGGCGAAGTTTCGGTGAGCGGCCGTCCGCTTTCTAAAATCCGTGAGTCGGGTATAGCGGCATATCGGCGAGATTTTGGTGTCGTTTTCCAAGATCATAAACTGCTGTTCGATCGCTCAGTCTTTCACAACGTCGCACTTCCCCTTGAAATCGCCGGCTTTACAAAGCGCGATATTGATCGCCGCGTGCGCGCCGCGCTGGACAAAGTGGGTCTTTTGGACCGAGAGCGAGCGTCGCCAGAAATGTTATCGGGTGGCGAACAGCAGCGAGTCGGTATTGCACGCGCCGTCGTTGCACGGCCTAAAATTCTTATCGCTGATGAGCCGACGGGTAATTTAGATCCGCAACTGTCGTCTGAAATTATGGGCTTATTTGCTGCGTTTAATAGCGTCGGCGTGACGGTTATCGTTGCGAGCCACGATTTAGCGTTAATATCTCGGATGTCACAACGGATTCTCACACTAAAAGAAGGACGACTTATAACGCTGAACAACGATAAACGAGGTGACGGTTGATGGCAGGACAATCACCAGCAGGCGTTGGGTCGGGCCCAAGGCCCAAAGCACAAGCTTGGGTACACCACCACCGCGAAGCAGCGGTCACGAGTGTCGAAAAGCTTCTACGCGAACCCGTTTCCAATACGCTCACGGTCCTCGTTATTGCCATTGCGCTAGCGCTTCCAACATTTGGGCTCGCATTGGTAAGCGCTGTTAATCAAGAGCTCAATCGTTTAGACGCGCCACCGCAACTGTCTGTGCTGACTGAAGCGAGTTTGACGCTTGACGATGCAAAGCGACTAGCAGAAAAAATTGAGCGACAGCCTGGTGTGGCCGCGGTCAAGGTCATTGACCGCGATACAGCCTTGACCGAATTCATCGAGGCTACCGGTCTCGAGGCGTTATCAAGCCGGCTGGACAGCAACCCACTTCCCCACACACTCTGGCTTTATCCTTCGTCGAATATCCGTTCAGCGGGCCTTGCCCAGCTTAGTCAGGATTTGAAGGCGTTACCTGGTATTGCAGACGTTATTTTAGACAGCCGTTGGTTAGAGCGACTCGAAGCGTTTATCACGTTGGCGCGCTCCGTCGCCTTGGCCTTAGGCGCGGCAATGGCGTTGGGCGTCGTATTAACGCTAGGTAATACACTTCGGTTGGGTATTGAGTCGCGCAGAGAAGAAATCGTTGTTATCAAATTAATAGGTGGTGGCAATGCGTTTGCCAGACGCCCGTTCTTGTATACCGGTGCCTTATTGGGTGCGCTCGGAGGCTTGGTATCAGGCCTACTCATCTTTATGACATTCGAAGCGCTTAAGGCGCCGATAGCTCAATTATTCGATCTTTATGATCGCTCAGCTGCGGTCTCCGTATTCGGTTTTGAGGACTTCATATTGCTGATGAGCCTAGGCTCGGCGCTTGGCTGGATAAGCGCCTGCTACTCTGTTCAGTTGCACTTGGCGCGCATTCAGCCGCGCTAGTTTCCTGGCGGAACTCTCGGGCGAATTAGCACTCTCAGGGTAAGAGTGCTAATATTCGGAGCAAGTTTAGGAGTTTTGCGTATGTCAGATACCAATACAGCAGTCGCATTGTCACCAAGTGCCGTTCTTAGCATGGCGCCCGGAGCCAATCTCGGCGCGTATGTGCAGACAGTTGGCGCCATCCCAATCCTTTCGATTGAGCGAGAAAGAGAACTTGCTGAGCGACTTTTTTACGAGAACTGCGTTGATTCTGCGCGTGAGTTAGTACTTGCTCACTTAAGGTTTGTGGTGCACGTAGCGCGCTCGTACTCAGGCTATGGCTTGCAGGAAGCCGACCTTATTCAGGAAGGTAATGTGGGTTTGATGAAGGCGGTGAAGCGCTTTGATCCAACCAAAGGGGTTCGCCTGGTTTCCTTTGCCGTGCATTGGATAAAAGCCGAAATGCACGAGTATATTTTAAAAAATTGGCGCATTGTCAAAGTCGCTACGACCAAAGCGCAGCGGAAGTTGTTCTTTAATCTGCGTAGCCAGAAAACCGGTACCCATTGGCTAACCGAGGCTGAGACACTAGCGATTGCAGAGGATCTTGGTGTAGATCCAGCGGAAGTGACTCGCATGGAGAGTCGATTATCTGGCCGCGATGTGGCGTTTGATATGCCGGTCGATGCCGATGAGGAATCAGCATGGCAGGCTCCTCAGCAGTATCTCGAGGATCAGTCGATGGATCCTGCAATGGTGGTCGAATCGGCTGATTACGTTGCGCACGAGGAAAATCAGCTGTCCGAAGCATTATCTTCTCTTGACGCACGCAGTCGCGACATTGTGGCTCGCCGCTGGTTATCGGAGCCAAAGGCAACGCTGCACGAGCTAGCTGATGAGTATGGTGTTTCGGCTGAGCGCATCCGCCAGCTTGAGAGCAACGCCATGAAAAAGCTGCGCACGGGAATGCTCGCCTAAATATACGCCTATGAAGTCGTCTTTCGTGACTGCCGCCTGCGCGCTTGGGTTTGTAGGCGTTGCTCTAGGCGCCTTTGGCGCACATGCGCTTGCCTCGGTCGTCACAGCGAACCGTCTAGAAACATGGGCAACTGCTGTCGATTATCACCTTGTTCATACCCTTGTGATTTTGGCGCTTTCGGGCGTGTTCAGAGGTTTACACTCTGTTTGGCTGCACAGGGCGCTCTATGCCTTTATCGCGGGGATTTTTGTCTTCTCTGGTAGCCTGTACGCGCTTGTTATTACTGACATGGGAATCCTGGGGGCTATCACTCCTGTGGGTGGTGTCTTGCTCTTGCTGGGCTGGGTTTGTGCTTTCGCCGCGTCGCTTGAGTTAGCTGGCAATGACTGATCGTATAGGCCAGCGTATTAAGAGCTTTGTCATTCGCGCGGGCAGGATGACTGAGAGCCAGCAAAAAGGCTGGGACACCGGCTTCCCGTTGCACGGGTTTCAATTGAGCGACAAAAATTTCGATTGGGATCAGTCGTTTGATGTCGCGGGTCGCCGCGTTTTGGAAATAGGTTTCGGTATGGGTGATAGCTTGGTCGCAATGGCGGATCAAAACCCTGACGACCGATACCTAGGTATCGAAGTTCATACCCCTGGCGTTGGCAAACTCTTATCAGAAATCGATAAGCGGGGTATCAACAACCTAAAAGTATTCGCCGAAGACGCGGTTCAAGTCTTGGAGGATGCGATCCCACCTCGATCGATCGATCTGTTACAGATCTTCTTTCCAGATCCATGGCATAAAAAGCGGCATCACAAGCGGCGACTGATACAGCCCGAGTTTGTCGAGCTAATTGTCAGTCGCCTCTCTGAACACGGACGCTTACACTTGGCAACCGATTGGCAGCCCTACGCTGAGCATATGATGGAAGTGCTGTCGGCAAACTCCGCACTTACTAACACGGCTGGGCCGAACAACTATATTGCGCGCCCGGATTCTCGTCCCGAAACAAAGTTTGAGCGCAGAGGTCACCGACTCGGCCATGGGGTATGGGACTTGATGTTCGAGAAAGTGGATTCAGATCTGACTTAAGCGTCCAAGCCTTTCAAAAGAAAGATTCAACGACCGAATCTAGATAGCGATATCCAAGGGGTGTTGTCGCCAATCTTTCCTTATTGCTAACCATGAGCCCGCGCGCCTCGAGTGATTTAAGTGTTGTGTTGATTTCATCGTATGATCTGCCGGTTCGCTCGCACAAAAGTGAAATCGGGGCACCGTCGCGCAATCGCAGCGCATTCATCATAAATTCACCCACAATATCTTCGTCTGGAATGGCCGTAAGGGTATTGATCCGCGAGGTTGTGGTTGAGCCTCCGAACTCCTCTAAGTAATGTGCTGGATGTCGCGTCCGCTGGAATCGATAAACACCCTCACCAGTGCTGACCTTGCCGTGAGCACCTGCGCCGATAGCTAGGTAATCACCAAACTGCCAGTAATTTACGTTGTGGCGCGACTCCTCACCTTCCCTACTCCACGCTGATACTTCGTATTGATAGATATTTGAGTTGCTCAGCAATCGGCGAACGCTTTCCTGCCATGGCTCCACAACATCTGCATCAGGGAGTGTTGGCGGCTTTGACCAAAACGCGGTATTTCGTTCAATGGTGAGCTGGTACCACGACAAATGCGACACGCCAAAACTCAAGGCGGTTTCCACATCGGCAATCGCCTCGGCACGTGTCTGATTCTCCAGGCCATACATCAGATCTACATTGAGTCGCTGAAAACCCGAACTAAATGCCATGTCGATCGCGCGCTTCGCCTCGTCGCCGCTATGGATTCGACCAAGATGCCTTAATTTTTCGTCGGCAAAACTCTGGACACCGATGCTTAGGCGGTTGACGCCAGTCTCTCTGTAAGACGTGTATTTGTTGGTTTCGGCACTACCGGGGTTGCTTTCAAGCGTAATCTCACAATCGTCGCTTAGTGATATGCGCGCTCTAATGCCCTCTAAGATTTGGGCGATCGCTGCCGCCGAAAATAAGCTCGGCGTGCCGCCACCAAAAAAGATCGTAGATATTGACCGACCGCTTGAGAGTTCGAGCTGTTGATCTAGATCATTAAGTAAGGCTGAAACGTATAGCGGTTCAACGCCTGGGCTGTAATTTTCATGTGAATTAAAATCGCAGTAAGGGCATTTCCGCTCGCACCACGGAATGTGGATATACAAAGAAAGCGGAATAGTGGGCTTCACAAAAAGTCGGTAAGCTGCGGAGCAAGTGCATTTAACGCGATAGCGCGATGGCTCAGAGACTGCTTCTCATCGCGCGTCATCTCTGCGGCTGTAATGTCAAAGCCTTCTGGAATAAATAATGGGTCATACCCAAAGCCGCCATTACCTGCAGGTGTCTCCGCGATTCGCCCATGCCATCGTCCCTCAGCAATAATGGGCATGGGGTCGTTTGGGTGTTTGACCAGCGCAATTACAGCAACGTAGAAAGCGCTTCTACCTGCGCCCTCTACGCCGTCGAGTGCCTGAAGTAGTTTCGTGTTGTTAGCTGCATCGCCCTTACCCGAATACCTTGCGGAGTAAATCCCGGGAGCCCCATTAAGCGCAGGGACGACAATACCCGAATCGTCAGCCATCGCAGGCCGATTGGTTTGTTCAGACGCGTGTCGCGCTTTTATGAGGGCGTTCTCGATAAAGGACAAGCCGGTTTCATCCGCGTCCTCTACGCCAAACTGAGCTTGTGGTAGGACCTCTAAACCCAGCGTTGAAAACAGCCGTTCAAATTCTTTGAGTTTGCCAGTGTTGTTGCTCGCCAATACAAACGCCATTTGGAGTTACTCCTGGCGCCACAGCTGCGTTTGAAACTTGTATTTATAAGCTTTATCGGCACCTTCTGGGGTGAAGGTGAATTCAAAGAACCGATACTCTCTGTCGAGAAATTCGAACGGCACTAGGTAATACGTTGCGCGACCTTCTTTGACCTCTTTTACTTTCATATCACCGCCAGTGATCAGGTCCCAGGTTCTGCCTTCGATGTCCATAGGGCGTCCCTCGATATCGCCGGCATCCGCGTCTCTGACTGACAAGGTAAGCATCGCTTTGTCCTTACCGCGAGGAATCCCAAATTCAGCCGCGATCTCGGCAGTCAGAAACGTTGTGTAGACAATGCTGTAGTGCAGCTCGAATTGATCAAATCGTTCAGACTGCTGCGCGTGTGCCTGTGATATCCACAAGGACATGAGCAAGATAATAAGGTGCTTCACGTGCGTTTAATCCTGTAACTGGCGGTCTTAGCAAATAAATTTGGCCAGAGCTTAGCCAATATATGGCCGCTATCGGATGTCTTACGCTCGATAATCTTGATCTCTAGTTGGTCACAAAGCTGCTCAAAATCGGCCACCGTGCAGAAGTGGATATTTGGGGTATCAAACCAACTGTAAGGGAGTGCTTTAGTTTTTGGCATACGGCCCGATAGCAAAAGCGACAGACGAGAGCGCCAATGACCAAAATTAGGGAAGCTCACGATCGCTTCGTTGCCAATATCGACAACCCGCTCAAGCACGTTATGGGGCCGGGTAAGTACCTGGAGTGAGAACGCGATAATCACGACGTCAAAGCTCTTAGCATTGAAGTTTGATAACCCGTCTTCCATGTTTTGCTGGACGACACATAAGCCTTTATCGATGGCCGCAATGAGATTGCTAGCGTCAATATCGAGGCCGAGTCCTGATACGCCTTTTTGCTTGGTCAGCGCTGCCAGCAGTTCACCGTCGCCACAGCCTAGATCGAGCACGCGACTGCCCTGCTTAACCCAGTCTAGAATCGTGTCGATGTCACCACGCAGCATCACGATGCAACCCTTTTCATCCAAGCGCTGACAAGCGCCATATAGTCGTCATCTTCGAGCAAAAAGCCGTCGTGTCCCGCATCAGACTCGATGTCTGCATAGGTCACTTTTTTCCCGGAAGCCAACAAGGCGTCGACAATTTCTCGCGAGCGATTTGGGGCAAAACGCCAATCAGAACTAAACGAAACGATCAGAAATTCAGCCGTCGCTTTGCCCAGTGCCTCTGTTAGGTTTCCCTGCCCGTGCGATGCAAGATCGAAGCGATCCAGTGCACGGGTCATAATGACGTAGGTATTTGCGTCGAAGCGACCGGCAAACTGTGAGCCTTGGTATCGCAGGTAGCTTTCTACTTGGAAAATTGGCTCTTCATCATCCGGCTCAAAGCTGCCTTGACGCAGCTCACGGCCAAATCTGTCTGACATTTTATCCGCAGACATATAGGTCAAGTGCCCGACCATCCTTGCCAGGGCCATGCCTTTTTCAGGGACCGTTTCAGCCAGCGCATAGTCACCTTGCATCCACTGCGGGTCTGAAAAAATCGCTTGTCTTGCAATCTCATTGAACGCAATGTTTTGTGCGGTAAGCCCGGGTGCTGCCGCGAATACGACACAGTGACTCAGCCAGCTTGGGTAGCGCACAGACCACTCCAGTGCCTGCATGCCGCCCAGGCTGCCACCAATAACCGCTGCCCAGTGCGATATGCCTAAATACTCAGCAAGCCGTTTCTGTGTTTCTACCCAGTCCTCAACGGTCACCTGGGGGAAAAGCGAGCCCCAGGGTTTGCCGGTGCTCTGGCTGATGCTCGAGGGTCCTGTTGAGCCGTCACAGCCGCCAATATTATTGGGGGAGACGACATAAAATCGGTTGGTATCAATGGGTTTGCCCGGACCGATCATGGTGTCCCACCAACCGGGCTTTGCGTCGGCCTCGCTGTGATAGCCGGCCGCATGATGGTTTCCTGATAACGCATGACATACAAGAACAGCGTTACTGCCCTCTGCGTTTAACTGGCCATAGGTTTCGTAGACGAGCGTGTACTCCTCGAGTACTTCACCCGATCTGAGAAACAAAGGCTCATCGAAGCACACTGACTTGGGCTCGACTATTCCTACGCTCGATTGTGAGTGTGCGTCAGCCACCTAGTTAGATTCCAACGACAAAGGCAGGCATTCCCACGGCCACAGCCATATTCGTAAGAGACACCCGAATAACGTTGATACCGATGAAAAGCAGGATGGGTGAAAAGTCGAGGCCACCCAGTGGCGGGATGATACTTCGGAGCGGCGCCATAACAGGCTCCGTGAGTTGCCACAGAAATTCTACCGCGGGGTGATTACTCTGCGGAGCGAGGAAGCTAACCACAATGATCGCGAGCACGCTGTAGAAAATGATGTTGATAAGCAGGCCTGCGGCACCCAGCACACTCCAGATAAGGGCTTGAACAACGTTGAATGCACCAAATCGGCTCAAGATCCAGAGCATCACGGCGATGTAAGCGGTTTGGCAAAGTATAAGTGCAGCGATTGCACCGACATTTAATCGCTTACCTGCCGGAATTACCCGGTTGATGGGCGCAACAATAGGGTCAGTTGCCCTGCGAATCCCTGTTGAAATTGGGTTAAAAGGACTCACTCCGCAGAGCTGAGCGAGAAAGCGTAACGCTATTAGGAAAAGCGCCAGGCTAAATAAAGGCGAGGCGATTGTGACTCCGATATCAGACAAGGCATTGTTCATGCACCAAATTCCTCACTCAATTCAATAGATCGTTTCCGCGCCGCCAGTACCGCACCATCAACGACGCTGCGAAGCCCTGCTTGCTCAAAAGAAAGCACCGCTTGCTCTGTGGTTCCGCCCGGACTCGTCACATTGTTGCGGAGTTGTGATAGCTTGTCATCGCTAGCTCCGGCCAACTTTGCTGAGCCTATGGCCGTTTGCACCGCAAGCAATCGCGCCTCCTCAGCAGGCATACCGAGCCGGATAGCGGCCTCGGTTAGGCTTTCCATGAAGAGGAAGAAATAGGCAGGTCCACTGCCAGAAATTGCGGTTACTGTATCCAGGTCCGACTCTTGCGAAACCCAAAGTGTTTTACCGACCGCCGACATGACCTGTTCTGCGAGCGCTTGTCCCTGTTTTGAGCACTGGGGATTTGAAAGCAAGGCAGTCATACCTTCATTGACCAGTGCGGGCGTATTGGGCATGCAGCGAATAATCATCGACGCATTGTTGAGTCCGAGCATCGTTGCTAGCGATTGGGCGTCAATCCCGGCGATGATCGAGAGTACTGTGGTCGATTCAGATAACTTGCCTTGCAGTGACGCGAGAACCGTTGAGGCAATTTGAGGCTTTACTGCGAGCACCAGCAAATCAACTTCGATCACTTCCGGTGCAGTGCCGTAAACACGGGTAAGACCAGCGGCTCTCGCGTGCTCCTGCGCTGCCTCTGAGGGGTCAACGACACTAATCCGGTCAGGTTTAAAGCCGTTGTCTAATAAACCGCCATAAATGGCACCGGCCATATTGCCGCCGCCAATGAATGTTATCGATGATTGGCTCACCCGCTTATCCTTCTAAAGACCTGCATACGATTGGTTAATTATACCGTGCGCCGAAAATATCTGTGCCTATTCTGACCATGGTTGCACCCTCGGCGATAGCAGACTCCATATCACCAGACATGCCCATCGAGAGTTCCTTCATTTGCATGGGCAAGTCAGGAATCGAGAGAAGTTGAGCAATACTTTTGAACTGCTCGCGTTGCTGGCCAACATCAGCTGCAGGTGCAGGTATTGCCATGATGCCTCGCAATGCAAGGCGATCCATTTCGTTTATCGCAAGTGCCAGTTCGAGAAGCTCTGTCTCCGAGGAAACCCCCGATTTCGTTGCCTCAGCGGGTATATTTACCTGCAGGCAAACGTTTAGTGGCGGCAGTTCGTCGGGGCGCTGTTCGTTTAATCGCTTAGCAATTTTTATGCGATCGACGCTGTGAATCCAGTCAAAGTGAGTGGCCACTAGCCTCGTTTTATTCGACTGAAGTGGTCCCAAGAAATGCCAGTAAATATCAAGCGACTCCAGAGCCAATATTTTTTCGACGGCTTCGGCGACATAGTTCTCACCAAAATCTCGCTGGCCCGTGTCGTATACGACTTTTATTGCTTCTGCCGGCTTGGTTTTACTTACTGCGATGAGTTTCACACTATCCTGCGCTCTGTCCGCAGCATCTATCGCTTTCGAGAGTCGGTTTCTGACGTGAGATATGTTTTGATGTAAGTCAGTAGCGTTCATACTGGTATGGTACGCGCGATAGCGTTGATCCGGTACTTATACAGGCACTTG
>CAJXZI010000019.1 GCA_913063005.1 uncultured Halieaceae bacterium
ACGGCAAAGAGGGCTGCGACCAAGTAGGCAATAACGGTATGCATTTTTGTCATATGCGAAGTATGACAGTAATCTTCAGCAGGTCTAGTCCACACAAGGTTGTTTTTGGATTGTGTTTACCGGAAGGCTATTTCCGGCAAAACATTTGTGATCGGGGTTACGCTAAGCTCTCTACAGCGAAGCTGCTTCGCTGCATAGCCCGGAGAGGGGGCTCGGCGGGAGCGCTCGGAGCTTTACGTTCCGGGGGGGTAGTTAACCCCCAATGCTGTTTATTCCTGTGCTGCTTTCCCTGACAACCGGTAGATGAGAATCGCCGCACGCTTGATAGCGAGCGCCATCGAGTCGAGTTTCAGACTTTCATTGGGCGTGTGGCCTCCCTTACCAAGCGCACCCATCCCCGCTAAGGCGTCCGAGTAGGGGGCAACGAAGGAGATGTCGGCCGCACCCCGGCGAAGTGGGTCCCAGATTTTCATCGGGCCTCGGCCCAAAGCTTGGTTAACTTCCGATAGCTCATCGGCCAGCCGACGATTACCGTCAGAGGGTGCCATCGGCGGATAGCTGTCAGCGAAACTGATGGAGGCAGATGTTTTCGGCAAGTGATTGGCAACAATAGCTTGCATCTTCGCTTTCGCTCGCGCCAGTTGCTCGACTGACAGTGCCCGAATACCGCCGTGCACGACAGCTGTATTGGGAACGACATTGGTCTTACCGAATGTATTGCCTCGGTTCTGACCCGGATCGTAGTTGACAGTCGTGCCGCCCTGGATCGTGCCCGCATTAAACGTCAGTCCGTAGTCACCCCGCACATCGGTATAAAATTCGCTGAGGATACGCGCAGCTTCGTTGATGGCCCCTGCACCTGTCGACTCGCTAAAAATACTCGATGAGTGCGCTTGTTTGCCCTCGACCTCGAGCATCCAGCTACTCGAGCTGCGTCGCGCGATCGTGGCCCAGTCAGAACCCTCAGAGGTAATGGCGCCCTCAAACCCGAGAGTGATATCAGCCCATTTACCGGCCTCTATGAGATCTCTTCGGCTTATGGATAGAGGCCTTCCTGATTTCTCTTCGTCACCGGTGTAGGCCACTGTGATGGGAATACCGTCAAGAGCACCAATGTGTTGAAGTGCTTTTAACGCGTAAACAATCACCGTATTGCCGTCTTTCATATCGGCAATTCCGGGCCCAGTGGCAATGTTGCCATCGCGGGTGAAGGCCTGAAAATTGTCATCAGCCTCGAACACTGTGTCGAGATGGCCAATCAGTAAAAACCGCTTACCTTGACCCTTCTTTGACGCAAAGAGGTGTCCTGCACGATTCATTTCTTCGGGCATATCGATCCATCGCGTCTCGAGTCCCAAGGCATCGAGCTCTCCCGCCATCACATCACCAACGGCGCGAACGCCTGCATGGTTCATGGTGCCACTGCCGATATTGACGGTCTTTTCCAGTAGCGCGATCGCATCGCCCTGGTGCGCGTCAATCCAATCGACCATGGCTTTTTCATTTTCGGATAGCTGCATGCCTTGCGCTGAAACACCAAGGGACGTAGCGAGCAAAAGCCCGCTGGCGAGAATTCTTTTAAGTGAGGTCATGAATGGCACTCCTGCTTATCGGATTTCATGTTGTGGTTGACCGTGCCACCAGAGGTTGGGAGCCGGCGCATCTCCGGTCACTTCCTCGGCGAGGTCTCCTGCGCGATAGAGCCGACCGTTAACCATGATGTGCGTAATTTGATCGGTTGCTTTGACGTCCTCGAGGGGGTTTCCATCAACGACCTGTAGATCGGCGAGTTTGCCGATCTCGATAGAACCTAGGTCCTTATCCATACCAAGGTACTTGGCAGGGTTAATGGTGGCGGTAGAGAGCATTTGCATGGGACTCATGCCGCCCTCGGCAAAGCTCCACATTTCCCAGTGAGTTGCCAAACCCTCGCGCTGACCGTGCGCTCCGGTGTTGACGATGACCCCAAGCTCCATCAGCTCTTTTGCTGCCGCTGCTGCATCGTCATCTCTGAAGTCAGGTTCAGGTGATGTCACACGACGCACAGACCTAGGTTGTAGCACCGTTGGCGGCACAAACAGCGAGAGGAGAGGGTGCTTCCATACTTCGGTATCGCGATAAAAACGATCCTCAGAGGTAAGTCCGCCATACGTAACCACCAAGGTGGGTGTGTAGCCCACATCGGTTGCGGACCAAAAGTCTCGCACATCGTCGTAGATGTTGAGGGTCGGGATATTGTGCTCAATACCCGTTGATCCGTCGGCAACAAGGTTCATATCGAGGTTGTACAGCGAGCCACCCTCGGCCACGACGAGCATGCCTGCATCGCGAGCGGCTTCGATCACCATCTGACGCTGCGCACGTCGTGGCTGGTTGTAGTTTTTAACGCTAATGGCACCTTGTGCTTTCAGCCGTGCGACCACAGCCTTTGCGTCATCCAGCGATTCAATAGGGTCAAAGCCTGTGCTTTTCGCGCCGTAAATGATCTCACCGGTCGAGAAAATTCTGGGGCCAAGCGTCACACCTGCACGCTGGTATTCGGCCGCTGGAAAGACCTGTGCCGCTCGACTGGACGGGTTGTGCACTGTCGTTACGCCCAACGCCAAGTGCGCTAGGAGCGACCAGTTATTCTGTGGAATGATATCGTCGCGAGCGTAAGGTCCGTGCGCGTGCGCGTCGATATAACCCGGTAACAAGGTTTTTCCTGCAAGATCGATCACCTTCGCACCCTCGGGTATGGCAACGTTGCCCATTTCGCCCACAGCAGTAATACGGTTCTCAGTGACGATAACAACACCGTTTTCGATGGTTTCTCGGCCACCATTCATGGTCACGACATGCGCATTGGTGAAGGCAACCGTACCGTCAGGTCGATCTGCCTCAACTGACAAACTGAGATCAGCCACTTCCATTGCCTGATTGGTGCTAGTCCCCAGTGACTCATCGACCTTGTAAGACATGAGCTTGGGGCCAACGCTCCAGGAAACATGAGTGCTATCGGCGCTCCAGTTAATGAATTCACCGCCGGGCGCGCTGACTCGCTCGGTGGCGAAGGCCGCGGGCCCAGAAGCGTTATTAGCGATGCTCGATAAATCGATCGCACGGCCCGTCAGAGGCAATGCTGCTACGTAGAGGCGCCCCGCTTCGCGATAAGCCACGTGCTTACCGTCAGGTGAGATCAAGATCACGGTTGCGAGCGGGCTGCTGGCGAGGGTTTTAACATCCTCGCCAGCGTGATTCATGGAAATCAGCGCGCTTGATGCATCATCACTGCCCCGACCCACAGCTGAGCTGACACGCTCAGTCGCATAGATGCGGCCGTCAGGTCCGAAATGCGGTGATCGTCCGCGTTTGCTGACAAAGGATGCCGCATCATCACCCAAGGTGTACGTATAAATTCCTGGCTTTTTACCCCAGTAGGGGTTGGTCAGCGCACTGCCACTTAGCTTGGCAAACAGCAGGGTTTGTCCATCGCTTGAAACGCTTAGATCCACATAGTGCCCGGGTGCGGTCAAAACGGCCTTCGAGCGGCCGCCGGAAGCACTGACTTTACGAATCGAGCCCAAGCCTTGATCAGTCCATGAAATGAAGTACACGCTCTTTCCGTCGGGTGAAAAAGCGGGAGAAAACTCCCGGTTATCTCCGCTATCGCGTGTGAGGCGTTTTGCCTCGCCGTCAGCAGTCTGTCGGTAAAGTTTACCCATCGACTCAAAAACAACGGTACTGCCCTTTGGGCTTTCTGTCGCAAAGCGAGGCATTGACGTTGTGAGCGTGTCAGGTGCGACGTCTACTGCGACTTGGACAGCAGGGTAGGCGGAGCGCTCGTCGACGACCTCGAAGGGAATGTTCACGGATACTTTGGTGTCGACATTAACCCGCCAGATCTTGCCTTTGGACCAGTAGACAATCTCGCTACTATCAGGCAACCACGCCATTGTGGGGTAGGCGCCTTGAACGGCCCAGGTTTCCTGCATATCGGGATCGAGATCATCGACCAGCATCGTTTGCTGACCCGACTCGAGGTCCAAAACGAAGAGGCGCGACGCGGCTCTAACCCGCTTCACAAAGGCGAGCGATTTGCCGTCGGGGGAGGGGGTTGGTCTCACGGCGCCGCCGGCACCACCGACCACTTTGCTGATTTCACCTTGCTCCAAGTCATAGCGTTTGATGGCCATGACTTCGCCATTGCTGTCCTCGTGGTAAATGAAGGTATTACCGGGCGTTGTGTTTTGTATATAGAACACGGATTTACCGTCAGCGCTGAAGGTAGGCTCACCTAACTCCTTCTGGAAGGCGGGACTTGGACGCTCGACCAGCACCGATCCTGAAAGATTGGCGCGGGCCACGTTCGCGTCGAGATTGGCGTCATAAAGCCAAACTTCTCCGGTGCCCAGCGATCGCGACGTGGTGAAGTGCTTTTTCGCAACGAGATAGTCACCCGATGGATGCCAGCTAGGATTGTTTAGTAAACGAAATGTCTCGTGAGTGATTTGCTGCTTGTTGTCGGGATTCGCGAGTTCCATCACCCAAATATTGTCCGCCCCGTTTCTATCCGATGTAAACGCAAGGAAGCGCCCGTCAGGGCTGTATTGAGGCTGAATCTCCCACGCATGACCGCTCAACAGCGGCGATGCTTTGCCGCCTGTGATCGGTATTTCATAGACGTCACCCAAGAGGTCAAAAGCGATTCGACTCCCGTCGGGGGAGACATCGAGGTTCATCCAGGTCCCCTCGGTGACGCTCAGTGGAATGGTTTGTGCATCGACCGAATAGTCCGGTGCAGCAACATCCCACACCTCAGTTTCCATTGCCTCGCTAGCGGCATGACTCAGCCCGGGATAACCGGCGCAGGCTACGAATATTGAAGCGGCTAAAAGCGAGCGAGAGGACGTTGATTTCGACATAGGTTACAACCCGATTTATATTTGATATCAGAACTGAATAGGTACCACACTGAGGCGTGGTTTTCGACCTGCATCTGATCGCCGAGCGCAGTTAGTTCGGACATCAAATGAAGCAAGCAGGAACTTAATGACGAGAGTAAATCTGAGATTGAAAGAGAATATTGCTCAGCGATGTTGAGACTGAATAGCTTGTCAGCGGTCATTCTGATTTTCTGCTCATTATGGTTGATGGGTTGCTATCTCTTTCCGAAGCCAACGTGAGGATCATCCTTTGTTATCGACCATTGATTGGGCTGTAGTAACGCTGTATCTCCTAGGGCTGGTGGCGGTGAGTGTGTATTTATCTCGGCAACAGCGATCCGCCGAGGATTACTTCGTTGCTTCCAACAGTGGAAACGCTCTCAGCATTGCTCTGTCGGTGATGGCGACCCAATGCTCGACTAATAGCATTTTGGGAGCCCCCGCCTTTGTTGCGTTCGTTGTAGGTGGCGGATTGGTTTGGCTTCAGTACGAGCTCGCCCTACCGTTAGCAATGATCTTCATTGCGGTGTTTTTGATCCCCGTATTTCACCGACAGCGTCTCGTCTCTGTGTATCTCTATCTCGGTCGACGTTTTGACGATAAAACCCAGTGGCTGATCAGCGGCATGTTTCAACTTTCGAGGGCGGCTGTTGCCGGAATCACCGTCTACGGTGTAGCGAGCATGGTCTCGATAGTTACGGGACTCTCCTTTGCGCAGTCAGTGCTGCTCTTTGGCGCAATAACCATTGTCTATGACGTGCTGGGTGGCATTAGGGCGGTGATTATCAGTGATGTTGCTCAAATGGTGATTCTGACAAGTGTCCTCGCCTATCTCGCTTACCTTTTAATCGGCAACGCGGGTGGTCTGACTGAGATGTTGTCGCAGTTGCCCAGCGACCGGACCGCTGCATTGTCTTTCAACCACCATGGATTTGGTGATGGCCATGATTTTGCCTTTCTCCCAATGCTTGTTGGCGGCTTCTTTTTATATGTGGCGTATTACGGTTGTGATCAAAGTCAGGTCCAGCGTCAGTTGTGTGCCGCGTCGCAGGATGACGCGCAAAAGGTTCTACTGATCAATGGATTCCTGAGATTCCCACTCGTATTGCTCTACTGCTTGATCGGCGCTGGCTTGGCGGTCTACGCGATATCTCAACCGGACTTCGTGGGTTCACTACCGATGGTCAACGAGGCCCCTAACTACAATATGGCGCTACCCGCGCTTATAAGCCGAGAGCTCCCACCGGGTTTAGTGGGGCTGGCCGTCGTCGCTTTACTGGCGGCAGCCATGTCCTCGCTCGATTCGGTCATCAACAGCTTGTCTGCGACCACCCTCAAGGACTTTATAAAGCCTATGATGGCGCATCGAATAGTGACGCCAGAGCAAGAGCTGCAATGGGGTAGGGGGCTCACCATTTTCTGGGGGTTGTTTGCGCTGTTAACTGCGTTTTATGTCGACGACATCGCATCGACGGTGATCGTGGCGGTCAATAAGGTCGGCTCACTGATTAATGGACCGATCCTCGGTGTGTTTATGCTCGGTCTTTTCACGGAAAGAGCAACGGGAGGCGCCGCAAGACTTGGGTTTATGGCGGGCCTTTTGGTAAATGCCGCGCTTTGGACATGGGCCCCGGACGTGTCTTGGCTCTGGTGGAATGTCATTGGCTTGGGTGTGACGATCTTGGTAGGTCTTGCCCTGAGTCCTAGTGCGTTTGAACGCAAAATCGATTCGGATCTCGTCTGGAGCAAAGCGTTCTACCGCAGCGTGGGCTTTTCACGGGCGTGGCTGAGCGGTTATCTAGGTTTAGCGATTTGGACGATATTTTTGTTCGCCGTACTGCTGGCGTTTGGAACTCGCTAGAGGCTTACTTATCTGGCATTTAATCGACGTCTAGGGGGTGTTATGACAATCGCAGGACTCAACCACTTCAATATCATGGGCTCGCGTTCGCTGATTGACGAGGTCCGGGATTTCTACGTAGACGTAATCGGACTGACTGACGGATGGCGTCCTGATTTTGATTTTGATGGTCATTGGCTATACGCAGGAGATGCGCCGATCCTTCATCTCATGGTTTCGGAAGAAGACCCTGCGGCAGGTGACACCGGTATAACCTCAAAAACGGGGCACCTTGACCACATTGCGTTGACCGCCGACGGTCTAGCAGCCGTAGAGGCGAGGCTGATTGAGCTTGGTCAGGTTTATAAGAAAAAGGCGATTCCAGGATTCAATGTTACGCAGTTGTTCCTGCACGACCCAATCGGCCTAGGTGTTGAGCTGAATTTTTCAGAGAGTGGCTGAATGCAAAGGTACGCCGCCTCTACTAAGTCCACCAGATACAAAAAAGCCCCATCCGTTGGATGAGGCCTTTTTAGTATATGGCGCGCCCGGTACGATTCGAACGTACGACCGCCTGATTCGTAGTCAGGTACTCTATCCAGCTGAGCTACGGGCGCGAAGGGGTGCATCATACTCCAGAGCCTCTGATTTTCAAGCCCACCGTGTCGCTTAAGGCTTAAATTACGATCCGTTTAAGCACGCGGCACACATTGTTCATCCGGGAGGCCGATAAGCTTGCTCCCCGTGGAGACTCTGTCTAACGTGCAGAGATATTGAAAGTAGGAGTGCTTCAAATGCCTGTAATGAGTTTGTCAGAAATAGAGTCGGTGTGTCGGAAGGCGCTTCTAAACGTTGGAGCCAGCATTGAACAGGCCGACATTGTTGCTGCCGAAATCGCCGACGCGGAGGCTGAGGGCATTAGGAATGTCGGGCTCGGGTACATGCATCTGTACCTCAAGCATCTAAAAGTAGGCAAAGTGAAGCCAGGTGCGTCACCCAAGATCGTTAAGACGTCCTCCTCAACTACTGTAATCGACGCGGACTTTGGTTTTTGTCACCACGCCTACATGATTGGCGAGGCTCGTCTCATTGAGACCACTCGCGAGCAAGGCGTGGGGCTTATGTCGATCAATCACTCCTCCTCAGCAGGTGTTTTGGGGTGGTTTGTCCGCAGGCTCGCGAAGCAGGGCTTGGTTTCGCTCATGTTTGCCAACAGCTCCAAGGCCGTTGCAGCGCACGGAGGCAAGGTGCCCTTCTTCGGAACCAACCCCTTTGCGTTTGGTGCACCCAGAGCAACAGAAGAGCCGCTGGTTGTGGATATGGCCACTGCCTCGACCGCAAGAGTGAATTTGGTTAAAGCGGCCGCAGAGGGTCGCGAGATTGAACCGGGACATGCCATCGATGTGGATGGCAATCCAACGACTGACCCTGCCGCGGGGTTGAAAGGCGCACAGCTGCCCGTTGGTGGGCCTAAGGGTTTCGGGCTCGGTTTGATGGTGGACGTGCTTGGCGGCGTGCTCACCGGCAGTAATTGCTCTTACGAAGCTTCGATGTTCGCCACAACCGAAGGCGGCCCACCAAACGTTGGCCAAACCATTATTGCCATGGATCCAGCGTTTTTCAGCGATGGTTTCGTGACTCATTTGGAGTCCATGTTTACCGACTTAACGAAAGATAATGAGGTGAGGGTGCCCGGTGAGCGACGAGCCGAATTACGGCGTTTACACGAAGCGCAGGGTGTTGAGGTTCCTGATAGTCTGTTGGCGCAAATCGCCGAGCTGTCCTCTTAAGCTGGGACGCTCGTCAGTCAGCGTCATGAGTGACCCATAGCGCTAAGAGCTTCGACAGAACTCCGCTCGCGCATCCAAAAGCGCCTCGAGTGCATACTGCGCGTAGGACTGATCTACAAGTATTGTAAACACGTCGCTCCCATCCAGTTCATGTCGGGCGACGATACAGTTGATTAGCGCCATCTGTGTTTGTGCGACATCCCCGACAGAGAACGCATCAGGCGATAAATCCACGCCACATAGTTTCGCCATCATCTCGGACTTTTGATCGCCGCTTACGACCAGCCACGCATGGCTGCTCTGACAAAAAAGAGGGTACATGCCCTCGCTGATGGCTTGATCTACGTCACTTGGAATGGGCGCGTCTGTGCTCGGATCTAGGAACCAAAACTCCCGCTGGCTCAGTGCCATTATTAATGTATCGCCAGGGACTGTGATGATTTGATTGGGTGCTTTCGGTAGCTTCCAGCCCTCAGCTCTTAGAGCCGCAGCTGCATCTTTACCCCTAAAGCCCCATCGTTGTTTGTTCGTGTAATCCTGTATCGAGATCGCACCCTCATAGACCTTGCCCGAGAGAGGGGATTCAAAGACGTTATTGAGCTGCTCGCTCATAGGCCTTGCCTCGCATTGTCGGGGTCGTAAAACGGCGTATCTGCAACGTGAGCATGGACATGCACCGCATTATCAGTCCGTATCACAACTTCCGCGCCTGATGCTGAATCAGCCGGATGGACATAAGCCAAGCCGATAATTTTATTAAGTGTCGGTGAGTACTCGCAGGAGGTGACGGCGCCCACGATGTCGCCGTCTCGAATGACGAGATGGCCCTCTTTGGGTTGCGGGCTTGTCGCGCCCAGTTCAAAGCCAACTAGCTTGCGTTCAAGCGGTGCTTTAGAGAGGATCTCCACGCTTTTTGCACCGACAAAGAAGGGTTTATTTTTTGCGATCGCCCAGCGCAGCGAAACCTCATTGGGCTGTGTCATCCCGTCGGTGTCTTGCCCTACGATGATGTGGCCTTTTTCGAGCCGCAGAAGGCGTTGGGCCTCCACACCAAATGCGCGTATTTTAAACTCGCTACCGGCTTCCATCAGTCGATCCCAAAGGACACCGATATAAGGGGAGGGGACGTGTAACTCATAGCCAAGCTCACCGACAAAACCTACGCGCATCATCCGTGTGGGTATGCCCGCGAGTGTTGCCTCCCGATACGCAAGGTAAGGGAATTCGTCTGCGTCTAGATTGATGTCACAGCCGAGCGAAGCGAGGACATCACGCGATTTGGGGCCTGCAACATTCACTGCGCTGAAGGCGCTGGTAACGTTGGCTATATCCACATCGAGTCGCCACTGCGCATTCCACTTAAGCATGTCGCGATAAACACGATCAACGCCGCTAGTAGTGGCTGTGACGTAGTAATGATCTTCGTCTATCCGAGCGGCAACACCGTCGTCTGCAACGACCCCTAGTTCGTTGGTCAGTACCGCGTAGCGTGTTTTTCCAATGGGTTGTTTGGCGAACCCAAAGGTATACAACCTATTCATAAATTCCGCGGCGTCAGGCCCGCGTAGCTCAATGCCTCCAAGCGTACTGACATCGATGATGCCAACCCCAGTTCTTACAGCGGCGACCTCCGCCTGAATAGCGGCGTCTCGCTGCTCTGGAGTTCCGTAAAAAGCGGGTCGCTGCCAGGCGCCTGCGGGCATCATTTGCGCGCCCAGGTGGAGATGTCGGTTATGCAGAGGGGTTCGCCGAAGGGGATGGAATCGTCGACCCGCAAGTAAACCGAGCGGTTCCGGTGTCAGCGGGGGACGGGCGGTCGTGACCCCCGTCTCATTGACTGACCGCTCAGTAGCCTTGGCCACTAAACGTGCTGTCGGTAGCGCTGAGTGACGCCCTTGAGACGGCCCCATGCCTACCGTCGAAAAACGCTTTACCAATTGAATGTCGCGGTAGCCCATTCGGGTTGCGTTTAGGATGTCCTTTATCTGCAGATCTTCGTCAAAATCCACAAACTCACGACCTTTAGGGTGCTTAACAAAGGGCCAGGGGTGATTGACCCGTTCAGTGCAGGTGGTGTTCTCGTCCTCGTCTGTAGTTAGCTCAGCATCAAGATTTTTCATCGCTTGGCGCGCAGCATTTCGGCCGCTGGCCTCGACCGCGGCGAGAGAGAAAATACTATCGACGCTGCCTGCGAGATGCATGCCAGCGGGGAGTTTGGATAGTTGAAATTGAGCTGTTTCATCGTCATAGCCTAGGACGGCTCCTGCTTGGCAGGCTAGTTGATACGCGGGCATAAAACCGGCAGACATCGCGAGCACACCGCAATCGAGTGTTGCGATTTTTTCGCTCGCATTACCGTTGTCGTCTAAACGATGAACAATAAGTTCTGACAGCACCTTTCCGGTCGCGCGACTCGCAGCCTCAAGGACGGCACAGCGTTGATAGATTGTTATACCGCGCCGCTCAACTTCACGGGAAAGCGCGGGATCATCGCAGCCATCACGAAGATCGATAATTGCTTGAACATTTGCGCCGCCATCGTGGCTACTGAGCGCAGTGCGATACGCATGATCATTACCGGCGAGTACAGCAACGGGCGCTGAGGGTATGACCCCGTAAAGGCGCGTTAGACGATCGAGCGCGCTACACATAACCACGCCGGGCAGATCATTGTTTCGAAAGACGACGTGCTGCTCGCTTGACCCTGTCGCGAGGATGGTTTGCTTAGCCCGAAGCTTGATGAGTCGCGTGCCCTGCAACACGGGTAAATAGTGATCGGTAAACCAAGCGTTGCAGGTGGCAGAGCGCAAAACGCGAATGTTGGGGTGTGCCTCGACCGCCCTTATGAGGGCGTCACGCTGGGCGGATATCGCCGAGAAAGCGTCTCTAGCGTCAGTAGTGGAGGCCGCATCGCCGGTTTTGCTGGGCCCTACGCTGTTCTCGGTACTTCTATCGGCACTCGTCTCAACACTAATCTCTGTACTAGCAATTCTTGGTGTCTCGTAGCCAAACGCGTGGTAGTTGAGTGATCCTCCTAAGTGAGGCTCTTGTTCGATCAGCGCTACCGTTGCACCGGCGTTTGCGGCATGCAGTGCTGCATTCAGTCCCGCGGGGCCTCCACCCACAACGGCGATGTCACAGAAGCAATAGGCCTTGTCATTATACGGGGCTTCAACCTCAAGGTTGCTAACGCCCAAGCCCGCTGCCTTTCTGACAATGGGTTCCCAATAAGCCCAGATGCCTCGAGGTTTAAAAAACGCTTTGTAATAAAAGCCAACGGGTAAGAAGCGGCCGAACCAGTCGAGAATTCGGGAGACATCAAAATAGAGACTTCCCGTGTAATTTTGCGCTGACACCGAGAGATGATCCCTCGCTGGGAGATGATCCGCTAGGAGGTTCGGTGTCGTTGGTGTCTGAACGAGGGTGTTTGCGTCATGCCCACAGAGCGTGAGTGGGCCTCGTGGTCGATGGTATTTAAAAGACCGTGACTGTAACCACTGGTTGTTCGCAATTAGAGCGGAGGCTACGGAGTCGCCGGCCAGCCCATTTATTTCATTGCCTTCAAAGGTGAAACGCACTTTTTTGGAAGCATTCACCCACTGGCCGAAGTGTTCGTTGCTGACACGCTTCATGCATCAGCCTCGCTGGCGGTGAAATCAATTCGCTCTTTGAAAAGCTCATCGGCAGGGTAGGTCCGAATGATCTCGTCCGAAGCATTGTGGCGCTCGGCAATAAACCAATAGCTACTAGGGCTGTGGAGCCACCACTCAAGCACAATCCCAATGTCGTTTTGCTCGTAAAAAACGTAATTCGCCCAGGCTTCATCGGACACACTGTTGACGTCAGGCATGGCTTTAACCTGACCGCCGTAGACAAATTCGCTGATATTTCTGGGCCCGTTCAATGGGCAGTTCATGATTTTCATGGGCTACCTCAATGACTCGCTGCTGTTGCGCCCATTTCATTGACCTGCTTGAAGCGATCAAAGCGCGCGAGTTCGAAGGGCTGTATGAGTTCTGGGACTTTACCGCCACTGGCAACGAGTTCAGCCATGGTCTTGCCGCAGATGGGGGTGGCTTTGAAGCCCCAAGTGCCCCAACCCGCGTCGATGTAGTAATTCTTAATTGGACTCAAGCCCATGATGGGGCTGTAATCCGTCGTCATATCGGTAATACCCGCCCACTGGCGAAGAAGTCGCATCTCGCTCAAGAAAGGGAACATTTCGACCGCACTCGATATCAGGCTCTCTTTCAAGGGAAGGGAGGCGCGACTGTTGTAGAGCGGGTAGGGGTCTGAACCACCACCGATCACAATCTCGCCACGCGAGGTTTGCTGGACATAGCAGTGCAAAGCCGAGGAGCTCACCAAGGGGTTTAGGAACGGTTTGACAGGTAGTGTCACCATGGCCTGTAGCGGATAGGCAACGAGCGGTAATTCGAAGCCCGCTTTCCGGGCCATGGGTGCGCTGTGCCCGGCGACTGCTTGAATGACAACACCGGCCTCGACGTTACCGCGGGTGGTTTTCACCCCTGTGACTCGACCCTTGCTGACGACGACGTCTGTAACCTCCGTGAGTTGATGGAGTTCTGCACCCCGTTGCGTCGCACCCTTTGCGTAGCCCCAGGCAACCGCATCGTGCCGCGCTGTCGCACCGTCCTTGTGCCACAAGCCAGCAAGCACCGGTAAGTTCGCGGGGTTTAGATTCAGCGTGGGTACAAGCTCGGCGATGTCGCAGGGGTCGATGAGCTCGGTGCGCCCACCAAAATGTTTGTTGACCTCTGCGCGTTGGCGAAAGGCTCTCACTGTGGCGTCGGTGTGCGCGAGGGTCAGCTGCCCACGCTGTGAGTACATGATATTGAAATCAAACTCGTTGGAGAGGTCCTCGTAAAGCTTGACCGAGGCACTGTAGAACTTAACGCCTTCTGGCGTTAGGTAATTCGAGCGAATAACGGCAGTGTTTCTCGCTGTATTACCGCCACCTAAGTAGCCTTTTTCCAATACAGCGACGTTGGTAATGCCGTGGTATTTAGCAAGGTAATAAGCGGTTGCAACGCCGTGACCACCACCGCCAATGATGACGACGTCGTAACGAGGTTTCAGCTCACACGGTGCGGGTAAGTCGGCTTCGATTTCGAAAGGATAATTATCCGACAAGCCGTATTTGAGGAGTCCAAAGGGCATTAAGCACGCACGAAAATGTTTTGTTATTTATGGATGATGTTAGCTGAAATTCTTGTGATTGCCTTTTCATTTTTTGGTAATCCGCTAGATTCATTGGGTTCGCCAAAGATCGGCTGGTGGGGGAGTCTGAAAAGACAACTAAGTACCCTAACAAGCACTTGGCTGCCTTCGCGCACGGGTCGAATCGCCAGGCTGGATTTACTTATTGTTGAGAGGTGAAAGCGCTTCGCTTCAGTCCGCGGGGCCGGCGCCGAGTCGAGAACTGGCGGTTGACGCGACTAAAGTGAGCTTGGCTAATGTTTGCAGCTGCTCCCAGAGCTCAGGATCAACGGTTATACCCTCGCGCTCGGTCTTCGACCTTACTTCCAATAGGTCACTTTCGTCATGACGTGCCAGAAGGTCGTACTCGTACTCTGAGCGCATTGTCGGCAATAGGTCTACATGGTTTGCCATGACAACAGTGATTCCTGTGTTGTCCTTATTTTCGTCTGGAAGTTCTGAAACGGCGTAAATTCGGATGGACGGGACTGATGAACTTGCACGAAATCCAACCACTTGCTCGGTGAGCGGTGTCTGCGAATTACGCCAGAAAGCTGTGACGTTCATACCTCGATTCGCAAGCCTCGCTAAGTAGCCCATAACAAGTTGTCGCTGTCGACACCGCCTGATTTTGAGCACAGATAATCCACGTGCACGCGCTTGGGTGAAGGCGAGCTCTAGTGGCAGGTGTGAGCACGCAAGAACACTAATGTTATGTGCATCAAGCACAGTGACATCCGTGTCTTTGTACAAAATATCAGGGGGAGAGTAGGGGTGTTCAAGTGAGTATTGCTCAAGCGCGTCTTTCAGTGTTTTGACACCCTCGAGACCACAGCTTTCCATCCAACACAGCATGTCTGCAGCATCGCTGGCTTGTCCATCAGAAAATCCTAGTCCAATGAAGGCTTTCCACGACAGCGACTGCAGCTCGTTGAAAGAAACTTTCATGAGGCTTTTTGCTCGAGGCGGGTTTGCGGCGCTAAAGCAAAGCTCCAATCGTCGAAATCCAATAAATCGACGGGCTCGGCATTGAGCTCTTCGATAAGCGGTGCACCTTGAAAAAACGTGACCCGCACCCACCGATCGCCCCTTGGGTCGAAACGCTGTGCGCCCAGGAACGAGAGCTTTGCGCGGAGCAGGTGCATAGGTTTCATATCTCTATGCCATAGGTTCGCACGGATCTCTCCGTAGGCGGAACCAGCCATGGTTTGTATGCGTCGAACGATATCGCTGTCCCTTGGGTTCGCCATCAGGTAGTCGATAGTCAGTGCAGACGCGTCACTCTCAAGATGAGCATCTACGTTGTTATGAACGCGCTGTATGCGTGGCCCGATAGCAAGCGAAAGTTCTTTTTCTTGACCTTCGTCAACCCCGCGAATACCGAGCCTCGGCTCTTCTTTTTCGATTGACCGATACCAGAACCAATAGCACTCGTCAGATGAGGTCAAATCCACCTGCAACGCCCAGTCTAAATGCGTCTCGATCAATTGCTTGAGCTGTATCAGAGGCATGTCGGGTACCAGGTCCATCGACTCCTCTGCGGCCATAAAGTCTTCCACGCTGTCCGTATGGTCGGGATAGAGTTCGATGAGCAGGGTGTTGATCAGTTCCTGGGTTTCGATGGTGAACGCTGCCTCAGCCCAGTCTGTCAGTTGGAGCCATAAATCTACATCAGCTGACACTTGTTCAAGCCAAGCAGCGGCCATCGATAGTTCGCTAACTACCTGTTTATTGGACGCACTCTGCTCTGGGTTTTCAATGTCACATTCCACAAGGCTTTGAATTGCCCGGCCCATTAAACCACGCAAGCGGTGTTGAACTGCCTCATCGGCCACCTCTTGCTTGACTAGGCTCAAAGCGGTTTCTCGCATATGTATCCACTGATTGATGAGCAGCGGATGATTGATGAGGAAAGGCGCCATGCCCAAGCCTGTGGAGTTACCGATACCGACGTAGCGCTTGAGATCCTCAGAGAAAGACACAGCCGAAGAACTCTTGTGGCGGGCAATGTGTTCTACCTGGTCGAT
>CAJXZI010000020.1 GCA_913063005.1 uncultured Halieaceae bacterium
CGGACTCGTCGCGCAGCTCGGTAATGCCTTCGATTTTCTTCTCTTTGACCAGCTCGGCAATTCGCTCAAGCAATCGCGCCTTGTTCAGCTGATAGGGGATCTCGTGGATGATAATAGTGTCTTTGCCCTTGGCCTCATCCGTTACGACCTCGGCTTTAGCGCGGACGTAGATGCGCCCCCGACCCGTGCGGTAAGCCTGAATAATGCCTGCGCGCCCAGTAATGATGCCAGCCGTCGGGAAATCTGGACCGGGGATATAGCGGATCAAATCGTCAACTTCGAGCTCGGGGTTTTCGAGTAACGCCATGCAACCAGCAACCACTTCGCGCATGTTATGCGGCGGAATGTTTGTCGCCATACCCACCGCGATGCCCGCGGACCCATTAATCAGCAGATTCGGCGCACGTGTTGGTAGAACAGTTGGGATGTGCTCCGTGCCGTCGTAGTTCTCAGCAAAGTCGACTGTCTCTTTTTCGAGGTCGGCAAGCAGAGAGTGCGCCAACTTGGTCATTCGGATCTCGGTGTAGCGCATCGCCGCCGCAGAGTCGCCATCGATCGAGCCGAAGTTGCCCTGACCATCAACGAGTGGGTAACGCAGGGAGAAGGTTTGCGCCATACGAACAATCGTGTCGTAAACAGCAGAGTCGCCATGCGGGTGGTATTTACCAATAACGTCACCGACGACGCGAGCTGACTTCTTATAAGCCTTATTCCAGTCGTTGTTGAGCTCGTTCATCGCGAAGAGCACGCGGCGGTGAACCGGTTTAAGCCCGTCTCGCACGTCGGGCAATGCGCGACCAACAATGACGCTCATCGCGTAATCCATGTAGGATTGCTTGAGCTCGTCCTCGATGTTGATAGGGTGTACTTCTTGCGCTAAGTCTTGTTGCTGATCTGACATCCGGTGATCTTTTTTTATGGACAGGCGTGCCGTCCAAACCTTGCAATTGATAAGCTTGAAATTCTATCAAATTCAGCCGGTTGAGGCTACGTCTAAGACCCCTCTGAATTAGGAGCATTTGATCTATGACATCGCTAAATTTCGCCCTCCACGCCGACGCGATTATCCCCGTTGCGGGGCCCGACAATATCGTCACCGGGAAGAGCCTCGTGGTCCGGGATGGACTGATCGATTCCTTTATGGCCACCGATGACGCGCGACAACTTTTAGACATCGAGCACATTGAATTGTCGGGACATACGCTGATGCCAGGCTTGGTCAATGCACACGGACATGCAGCCATGACCTTGCTGCGAGGATATGCAGACGACATGCCACTCGATCGCTGGCTGAACGAAAAAATATGGCCATTGGAGACGAAGTGGGTCGCGCCGGATTTTGTTCGTGACGGCACAGAGATTGCCGCTGCTGAGATGATTCTTAGTGGCATCACAACGACCAGTGATATGTACTTCTTCCCCGATGTAGCCGCTCAGGCGCTGCAAAGTGCCGGAATACGCACCCAAGTGGTCTTCCCGGTTATGAATGTACCGACGGCTTGGGCCACCGACGCACGCGAATATTTGGACAAGGGGCTCGCGCTTCGCGACCATTTCCGTAACGATGACCTCGTTGATGTAGGCTTGGGGCCCCACTCAACCTACACCGTTGACGAAGCACTACTGAGCACCACCGCCACACTTGCCAATGAGCTTGATGCGGCGGTGCAAATTCATCTTCACGAAACGGCAGCAGAAGTACTGGCCCATGTCGAAGCAACTGGTGAACGGCCCATTGACCTGCTTGCCCGCATCGGGCTTCTTGGTCCGCGCACGCAGTGCGTGCACATGACAGATATCGGTAATCAGGATATCGACACGTTGGTGCAGCACGGCGCACACGTTATTCACTGCCCACGATCGAATATGAAATTAGCCTCGGGCGCCTGCCCCGTCACAAAACTCAAAGCAGCGGGCGTGAATGTAGCGCTCGGCACTGACGGCGCGGCGAGCAACAACAAACTGAACGGTCTGGCTGAAATGCAAGCAGCCTCTTTACTCGCCAAACTTGAAAGTGGTGACCCAACCGCTTTATCAGCCGTCGACAGCATCAAGGCGGCAACGATCGACGGCGCCAGAGCTATGGGCTTGGACGCGGTCACAGGGAGTCTCGAGGTGGGTAAATCAGCGGATATCATTGCCTTGGATACAACGGGACTCGCAATGACGCCCGGCCACAAGGTCGATTCGGACATCGTGTATGCAAGTTCCGGCACTGAAGTAACTTGGAGCTGGATTGCCGGAAGAAACGTGCTTAAGAATCGACAACTGCAAACTCTAGACAATCAGGCTTTACGTGACAAAGCACGGTCTTGGCGCGCTAAACTCTCTCAATGACCCACGCGTATACCCCACGCATTCTTTTCACCTTCCAACAACCGAGCACTCGATGACACACACCAACGTAGATCCTGACGAAATTGCCAAATTTGAAGCATTAGCCTCACGATGGTGGGATGAAAATAGCGAGTTTAAGCCGCTACATGACATCAACCCGCTGCGAGCAGGCTGGATAGATTGCTTCAGTGAAGTCAAAGGAAAGAAACTCATCGATGTCGGCTGCGGTGGCGGCCTGCTGAGTGAGGCCATGGCACATCGTGGCGCAACCGTGACAGGCATTGATATGGGTGAGGCGCCATTGTCGGTGGCCAAGATTCATTTACTCGAATCACAGCTGGATATTGAGTATCGCCAATCAACGGCGGAGGACATAGCCGAGGAACGCCCCGAGGCCTATGACGTCGTAACGTGCTTGGAGATGCTTGAGCACGTACCCGACCCGTCGAAAGTCATTCAAGCCTGTGCCGATATGGCGAAGCCTGGCGCTGACCTCTATTTCTCAACGATCAACAGAAACCCAAAGGCCTGGTTATTCGCCATCGTAGGTGCAGAGTACGTGCTAAATCTGCTACCCAAAGGCACCCACGAGTACGACAAGCTCATTAAGCCATCCGAGCTTGCGCGATGGGCACGCGCCGCCGGGCTAAACGTGGAAGCCATGATTGGTCTTACCTACAACCCCCTAACCAAGCACTATCGACTGGTTGAGGGCGATGTATCCGTGAACTACATGATCAGAGCGAGCAAGCCTGCATGACAGCGCCCCCCTTTCGTGCGTTTGTCTTTGACCTCGACGGCACGCTTATCGATACAGCCAGCGAACTGGTAGCCGTGTATCACCGCATGTGCGTTGAACTGGGCAGCGGCGAGAAGCCGTTCGATGATGCACGCAAACTAATCTCTTATGGGTCCGGCCGTCTTGTTACCGAGGCAACCGGCATCGAAGAAGGAGACCCGCGCTGGGAACCTTATCGCCAAACCTATCTGGATTGGTATGAGGAAATCTTAGGTACCAGCGCGACGCCCTACGAGGGCTTAGTCGACACGGTCGAGGCCATTGCCGAGGCAGGCTTTTTTTGGGGCGTAGTGACCAATAAATTCCGCCGATTTGCCGAGCCTCTGATGGCTGCCATGCCGTTCAACCCCCCTGCAGGCAGCCTCGTAACACCCTGTGATGTCGAGCGAGCTAAACCTGATCCTGAGGCTATTTTACTGGCGGCAACACAGCTCAACGTTGCCCCAGCGCAGATGGTGTACGTTGGTGACCATCTACGTGACATACAGGCGGGCAACGCCGCCGGCTGCTTCACGGTTGCCGTTGGCTACGGTTACATCGAAGATCATGACGACCCCAGAGCATGGGGTGCCAACCTCTACGTTAACACCCCTTCCGATCTCTGCACTTGGATAAGGAACCAAATCTAATGCCAGTAGCACCCAGCTCATGGACGGCGAGTCCTAACGCGCTCGCGAATAAAACACTGTTAGTGACCGGTGCTGCCGAAGGCATCGGTAGAGCAGCGAGTCTGGCGTTCGCAGCTCACGGTGCTGAAGTGCTGCTTCTGAGTCGCAATGAAGCGCGATTAGAATCGCTCTACGATGAAATTGTCGCCGCAGGCGGTCGTGAACCGGCTATTTTGGCGATGGATTTGGCCAAGGCGACACACGATGACTTTGTAACGCTGGCAGGCTCGCTAGGCGAAGCGTTACCCAAGCTCGACGGTTTGCTGCATAACGCGAGTCTTTTGGGCGATCGAAAACCTATTGCGCAAACACGCGCCACGAGCTGGCATGACGTGATGCAAGTAAACGTCAACGCCGGATTTATGCTGACCCAAACGTTATTGCCACTGCTAGAGCAAGCGCCGGCGGCGTCAGTCGTTTTCACCAGTTCGGGTGTCGGTCGCAAGGGCCGTGCTTATTGGGGAAGCTATGCGGTGTCAAAGTTTGCGACCGAGGGATTGATGCAAGTACTCGCTGATGAACTTGGGGCCACTAGCAATATTCGGGTCAATAGCCTTAACCCGGGGGCGGTAAACACCCAAATGCGCCGCTCAGCCTATCCCGCTGAACCACCCACAACCAATCCTGCCCCAGAGGATATTGTTCGCGAATGGGTTTATCTTATGAGTGACAGTAGCGCTCACCTCAACGGTGAAGCCCTCAGCGCGCAGTAAAGGCGAGCACGAGTAGCGAACGCTATTAGCGAACACGAATAGCGAAAAGCGCGGCAACCGGGGCGCAAGCTGCCGATTGGCCAAGGACTGTTATATTCGCCCTACTGAAAGGCGTTTCGCAAGCCGTTTGGTAAGCAAAGCCTGAGTCGCTTTAAACCTAACGTCTCAGCGTTTGTTTACGTGCTTCCCGCTCTTTCGCGACTGCCGTTCCCGCTTTTCAGCCGCTTTCTTAGAGGGTTTGTAAACCGGTTGCGGCTCCATATTAGCCATGGTGTAAACAACATCAGCGTCGCGTTGTTTTAGCTCCATCCATTGGCCCTTCTTGAGCTTAGAGGGAATAAAAACATCGCCATAGCGCACGCGCTTTAGCCGTGACACTGTTGCCCCTTGAGACTCCCAGAGTCGTCTCACTTCTCGGTTTCGCCCCTCGGACAACACCACATAAAAAAACTGATTGATACTGTCGTCGTCGCCACCACCTTCTTGGATATCGGTAAAGCGAGCCGGCCCATCATCGAGCTCCACCCCGGCCTTGAGCCTATCCAGCATAGGCTTATCGACCCGCCCCATAACACGGCACAGATACTCGCGCTCAACCCGAGTCGACGGATGCATAAGCGCGTTTGCCAAGCCACCATCGGTGGTCAGCAGTAACAAGCCTGAGGTGTTGTAATCGAGACGCCCCACAGACACCCAGCGACCGGTCTTCAGTCTTGGGAGACCGTCAAAAACGGTGGCGCGACCCTCAGGGTCTTTGCGCGAACACACCTCACCTACAGGCTTGTGGTAAAGCAAAATTCGATTATCGATTACCTCATCGTTAGAGACAGGCTTACCTTTGAATTTGATTTTGTCGCCGGCAACTACGCGATCACCCAGCTTGGCGGTCTTACCATTAACGGAGACATCACCCGCGCTGATACTTTCTTCAAGCCCTCTTCTGGAGCCATAGCCCATCCGCGCGAGCACCTTTTGGAGCTTCTCGCCGTCAGGCTTTACCGCAACGTCACCCACCATAATTTTTTCGGCTTTATGCTCTGAATCACTCACTGCTCGTCAACCTCGACGCCATCAACTTCGTCTAAGGCGTCAACAGCAATGCCCTGACTTAGGGTGGCTGACGTCCCTCGCTCCCCGTCATCTCCGCTCTTTACACCAATATCGCTCTCGGCAGTCTCTGCGTTCTCAGCTCTCTCCGATTCAGCGTTATCGCCTCTCGCATCGTGAAACTCTTCAAGCGGTAACGCGCTCGTCATCGTCTCTAAATCCTTCACATCAGCCAAAGGTGGCAGTTGATCCAGCGTTTTAAGGTTAAAGTAATCAAGAAACTCGCGCGTGGTTGCAAACATTGCCGGCTGTCCAGGCACATCGCGATGTCCCACGACCTTGACCCACTCGCGCTCGAGCAAACTTTTCATGATGTTGCTGGACACAGCCACGCCACGGATGTCTTCAATTTCCCCTCGGGTAATAGGCTGACGATAAGCAATCAGCGACAAGGTCTCCAAAAGCGCACGTGAATAGCGTACAGGACGCTCGACCCATAACTTGCTGACCCAAGGTGACAGGTGTTGTCGCACTTGAAAGCGGAAGCCACTGGCAACCTCGGCCAACTCAAAACCTCTTCCTTCACATCGTTCGGCAACCGCATCGAGTGCCGTGCTTATGTCAGCGGTAGAGGGCCGCTCGAGCTCATCAAAAAGCTGCGCCAACTGTTTCTTTGACAACGGCTCACCCGCCGCCAGCAACGCGCCCTCAAGAATTTCGACTAAATCGTGATCGCCCATCGTCTTTACTACTCGCTCCGCGCTTTGATGTGTATCGGGGCGAATTCACCCGACTGCACAATGTCCACCAAAGACTCTTTTATCAACTCCAAAATCGCTAGGAAGGTCACGACCACACCAAGACGTCCCTCTTCGACGTTAAACAGCGATTCAAACGAGCAAAACTCCTCCGCCTGTAACGCCTGAAGTACATCTGCCATGCGCTCGCGAGTGGAGAGTGACTCACGTTTTATCTGGTGACTCTCGTAGAGATCCGCTCGCTTCAAAACCTCTGAGAATGCAATGACCAGATCTTGTAAATTCACTTCGGGAAGCGGCTTTGTTCGCTCCATTACTGGGGGCTCTGCCGAGCCCACCCACGTGTCACGCTCTACACGAGGCAACTCCGCCATGTCCTCCGCTGCTTTTTTAAAGCGCTCGTATTCCTGCAATCTACGAACCAATGTGGCGCGAGGATCTTCCTCCTCCTCATCGGCATCGGTTGATCGGGGCAGAAGCATTCGCGATTTAATTTCGGCCAACATAGCGGCCATAAGCAGATACTCTGCGGCCAACTCGAACTGAACGGCATCCATGAGCTCTACATACTGCATGTATTGCTCGGTAATCACCGCCACGTCGATATCCAAAATATCAAGATTTTGTCTGCGAATGAGATACAAAAGCAGATCTAGCGGCCCTTCAAATGCTTCGAGGAAAACTTCAAGCGCGCGCGGCGGTATATAAAGGTCCTTAGGCAGCTCGGTGAGCGCCTCACCTAGCACGACTGCGAAGGGCATCTCGCCCTGCTGCGGCTGCCCCATGCGCTTTTCGACTGCGCTCGAGGCCCTCAAAGACCCAACAGGCGCAGCGTCGACGGACGGATCGGGCGACGCGTTGGCATCACCTGACGTCGGTTGCTCGACCATCGCCAAATCACCCTCAGCACTGTCAGAGGTAGGTGTTGTATCTGTCGTATCGTTCAAAGCGATTCTTATCCGTTGTGTGCATGCGTTCGTTACGCAGATAGGCCTGTTATGCAAATGCGTCCGACGCACCCAACCCCTGACGGAGCAACTGAATCTCTTCACCACTCATATCGACGACCGTAGTGGGCTCCAAACCGCAGTAACCACCGTCAATCACGAGATCGACATCGCGCTCTAAGGTTGTACGTATATCGTACGGATCACTGAGCGGATAGTCATCACCTGGAAGCAATAAGGTGACCGACATCAGTGGCTCTCCAAGTTCTCTGAGGAGCGATTGCGCGATCGCATTGTCCGGAACGCGCAAACCGATTGTTTTTCGCTTTGGACTCATCAAGCGACGCGGCACCTCTTTGCTCGCCTCAAAAATAAAGGTGTAGGGCCCGGGTGTCGCATGTTTGATTAACCTGTAAGCCGCATTATCAACGCGAGCGTAGCGCGAAAGTTCAGATAAATCCTGACACAGCAGCGTGAAATTATGGTCGTCCGCCAGCTTTCGAATCTGACGAATACGCTCAGCACCCGCTTTGTTATCAAGACGGCACCCCAAGGCATAAGCCGAGTCCGTGGGATAAGCGATAACACCGCCACTTGAGAGGATGTCGACGGCCTGACTAATCAAGCGACTTTGCGGCGTCTCCGGATGGATACTGAAAAATTGGCTCATTTTATTCTTATTCCCTACCGCGCGATTATCGCGCTTTAGCGTCCAATGTACTCTCGACGCAGCCAGTCAACGCCCGCTCACACCAAAGGTAACGACCGGCCGTAAGCCTATCCGTATCTATTCCTAACGTCGGGCCGTATTCGAAACTTCGATGAAAATCCGAGCCCGCCGAGACGAGAAGATTTAACGACTCAGCCATCTGACTCAAGCGCTTCATGTCGGGCTCCGGTTGGCGACCATTCAGGATTTCCAGACACTCTCCGCCTGCCGTCTTGAAATCGTTAAGCAATGCGCGAAGTTTCATTCCGGTGAGCCGGTACTTCAACGGGTGAGCGAGTACAGCAATGCCACCGGCAGCTGTGATGCCACTAACCACGTCGGCCATAGCAGGCCAAAAGGCCTTCACATCACCTATCTTTCCCGCACCCAAATATTTGTCGAATGCTTCGGTCAGCGACGTTACGTGTTGTGCCTCAACCAGCCATTGCGCGAAATGCGGACGACCGATTTGACTGCCGTTAGCCGCTTTCAGCGCACCATCCAAGGCGCCAGAAAAGCCGACTTTTTCCAGCCGCTCGGCAATCGTCTTTGCGCGTTCGACACGCGACGCCGAGAGCGACTCAACCATTTCAACCATCTGCGCCGCTGTGTCGTCAAAATCTAATCCAACCACGTGAATCGTCGTCTTTGCCCAACGACAGGACAATTCAACACCCGATATCAAGCCGACATCCCGAGCCGCCTGAGAACTTTTCACCGATAAATAACCGGCTAAGGTGTCGTGGTCGGTAATCGCAAAACACGATACACCCTCAGCCTTGGCCTTGAGCAGCAAATCGCTGGGCGCCAGTGCACCATCGGACGCCGAGGAATGTGTATGGAAGTCAACGATCACAATTACTAAACTAACAACCTTTGTGGCGGGTAATTACACTTAACACAATTCAGCACACGCACCCGGTTAAGAACCTATAGCCGCATAGTAACAGAGCGAACATGAAGCAAGCCCTAGAATTTTTTCCTTTAGTAATATTCTTCGTCGTATTCCAACTGTCTGGAAAGACAGTGTCGATTGGCGAGTATGTCTACACCTTTGACAGCATCTATTCCGCCACCATTGCTCTCGTGGTTGCCACGCTGCTTCAGGTCGTCATCGTGAAACTGGTTTGGGGCAAGGTGGAAAAGCGGTTGCTGGGTGTTGCGGCTGCCGTAACGCTGTTTGGCGGCGCCACCGTGGCGCTGAGGGACCCCGTTTTTATCTTTTGGAAACCTACTGTGTTTAATTGGGCACTCGCAGGGGTTTATGTTGTGTGGCACTTTGTGCGCAAGCGCTGTTTCTTTCAGGAGTTACTACCTGATGAAATTGAAATGCCACAGCATGCATGGCGTAACGTCACGGTCGTTTCCACACTGCACTTTTTTATGGTCGGTGCCGTCAATCTCTATGTGGCCTACAATTATCCGATGGATACTTGGGTGTCCTTCAAGCTCTGGTCAGCATTTTTGTTCACCATTCTCTGGGCGGTCATCATTGGCGTTATCATGGGGCCCTATCTTAAAGAAGCGGATGCGAAAGAATCTGACGATTCTCGAGAGGCTCTTTCCCAGGCCGAAAAAGCGGGCGCTGACGACGAGACGACAAAAACTTTTTAACCGGGTGCCGGGGGCAACGAGAAATGAACAACCAAGCAACATGGGTCGTAGCAATAGCAATGATGCTTTCCTCGGTCTCAACGTTGGCGCAGCAGGAAGAAGCGCGCCAAGAGTCCGCGGCTGCTGATATCAGTGAACCGCTGAGTGCCAATAGCGAAGCCAAGACGGGCGAAATACGCTACGTCACCGACCTCATTTACACCCCTATACGAACAGGTCCTGGAGGCGACTACCGTATAGTCAACAAGGGCCTACCCTCTGGGACCCAGCTCACTTATTTCGGCAGCACGGAAGATGGCGTCTGGGCTGAGGTTGAGACGCAGGGCGGCACGCGCGGGTATCTGCGCGCTCAATATCTACAAGCGGAGATACCGAGAGCCAATCAGGTCAATGCGCTTGAAAAAGAGCTGGAGAAGGCACGTTCCCGCGCATCGGAACTAGAGGCACAACTCGATACGTCCATTGACGAGCTAACGAACGCTAATGAAGACCGCGGTACGACCGCCCAAGACCTCGAGGCGACAAAACAAGAGCTCGCGGAGATAAAGCGTATCTCAGCCAATGCGATTCAACTCGATCGTTTGACCAATGAGTTGACCTCAAAGCTTGAAGACGCGAACTCTCGTATTGATCTTTTAAAGCTTGAGAATGCAAGATTGGAGGAGCGCATAGCGAGTCGTCAGCGTCTCGAGGGTATTTTCGCCATCCTAGCGGGCATCTTTATTGCGCTTGTGATTCCGCGCTTAACGGTAAAACGCCGCCGAAATGACGGCTGGCGCTAAACGCGTCGTTGAGCGCCCGCAAACCGGCGCTCGCAAACGCACGTATTTTCAGGTCTGGTAAACGTAGCTACAGACCTTAATTGCAGTGAGTAGCGGCTATACCCATTCTGATGATCGAGATTTGGTATACCCTTGCGACGTTTGCCATCGACGCCATAAGTGTTCAAGCAAACCTACGTTTCATTTACCCCTGAAGGAGTTTCCAGTGTTGTCCCTTAAGCAGACTATTCTGAGTGTTTTAACCGTGGTCTTCATGGCGATCGGCAGCATGGCCTCCGCGGAAAACCCTATCGTTAAGTTGGAGACCAACGTCGGCGATATCACAGTTCTGCTTTATGCGGACAAAGCACCCAAAACGGTTGAGAACTTCCTCGCTCATGTGGACGAAGGCTTTTACAAGCACACGATCTTTCATCGTGTAATTGATAACTTCATGGTCCAGGGCGGTGGCTTTGATGTGGATTTAAAGCAGAAAGACTCGGGCCGAACCGTAGCCAACGAATCAAAGAATCGCCTTCACAACGAACGTGGCACGCTTGCCATGGCGCGCACCAGCGACCCCGACTCTGCAGGTAGCCAGTTCTTCATTAATCAGCGCAATAACCCGCGTCTCGACTGGACACCATTTAATCCGGGATACACCGTATTTGGCGAGGTAATCAGTGGTATGCGTGTCGTCGACTTCATGGCTTCTTCCCCCACAGGAAATGCTATGGGTTCAACCGACAAGGGAAAAATGCCTCTGCAAAATGTGCCACTGGATCCGATAGTAATCCTCCGCGTGACGCGCGTATCCTCATGACGATTCTCAGTGTCAATTTGAACAAAGTCGCGCTGGTCCGTAACTCACGTGATACGACCTCGCCGTCGCCAGTAGAGTTCGCAGCCAGCGCTGTGGCCGCCGGTGCAGAGGGCATTACTGTGCACCCAAGACCCGATCAACGGCACATTCGAGCTTCGGACTGCCATGAGCTAGCGAGCGCAGTAACGGTGGAATTCAACATTGAAGGCAACCCCTTTGCACCGCCTGTGGCAAGTGGCCGTGAAAACGTCTCTGACTACCCTGGGTTTATGTCTCTCGTCGAGGCAACTAGGCCCGCTCAAGTCACACTCGTCCCAGATGGAGACGCACAACTGACATCGGACCACGGTTTCGACTTACGACAGGATAGCGAGCGCCTACAACCTATCATCAAGCAGTTAAAAGCGTGGAACTGTCGGGTAAGCGTGTTCATGGACCCCGAACCCGAGCAGATGGCACTTGCTGCTGCGATTGGTGCTGATCGCATCGAGCTTTACACGGAGGCGTACGCGGTCGCTCACGCTCAGGGCAACTTCACGTCAACCTTAGCTGCCTTTGTGGAAACAGCAATCGCAGCAAACGAGGCTGGCCTCGGCGTGAACGCTGGTCACGATCTTAACCTCGATAATCTGCCTGATTTCAAAATCCCCCATTTACTTGAAGTGTCGATTGGCCACGCGCTTACGGTCGACGCGTTGCGCTATGGATTTAGTGAGAGTGTGAGGCGCTATTGCAGGGCGCTTGAGCTTCGAGTTGCCAGTGACTGAGAGCTCGACCCCAGTGAGCGATGGCAACACCGAATTCGACGAGTTGCCGCCCTACCTTGTTCCCCATAGCCAGTCGCCAACTCGGATTGTTTATGAGGACACTGACCTCCTGATTGTCGATAAACCTCACCACTTATTGAGCGTGCCCGGCCGGCATCCTCTGAATCACGACAGCCTCATTCGCAGGCTTCAGCCTCGGTACCCTCACGTGAACGCAGTACATCGGCTGGATCTCGACACCTCGGGCATCATGGTTGTTCCCAAACACAAAGCGAGCCTTTCGGAGCTTGCCCGCCAATTTCAACGTCGTCAGATAGAAAAAGAATACACGGCCGTCTTGTGGGGCGAGCTATCTCAAGACAGTGGCGCGGTAGAACTGCCGATAGCAACAGACTGGCCAAATCGGCCAAAACAAATCATCTGCCACGAGCGCGGCAAACACGCTTTGACTTATTTCGAGGTCATCGAGCGTCGAGATAACCGCACATTGGTGAAACTCAAACCGGTTACAGGGCGTTCACATCAGCTCCGTGTCCACATGCAGACACTGGGCCATCCCATTATTGGTTGCGATATGTACGCCCACAAAGAGGCCCTCGAGGCTTCGCCACGATTATTACTGCACGCAACTCGACTAAAGTTGTGCGCACCGTCTACAGGGCATTGGATTTCCGCCTTCACACCGATACCGTTCGCGCTCCAACCTGGGGTGTAGATCCTGTTAAGGCTGTCTGTTGATTACTGAACTTTTTGAAAATGATGAGCGATTGATCATCGTAAAGCCCAACAAAAGCGCAACGTGGCGAACAAACCTCTACGCTCTAATCGCCATTTCGATCCCCTCGCTCGGTGCCGCTATTGGTTTTGCGCTGTTGGGCGCGTGGCCTATCTTACCCTTCGCAGGCGCAGAGCTTATCGGGCTTGCTGCTGCGCTCTACTATGTCAATTGGAAGCTTGAATATCGTCAAGTGGTAACGTTTCAAGCAGCCTCCGTGAAGATTGAAAAGGGATACTTTGTGCCGAAGCGCACCTGGCTCTGGGCGCGAGATGAGACCGCTGTGAACGTCATCGAGGCGAAGAACCAATGGGAAGGACCCGAACTCTGGCTGCACAATAAAGAGAATCGCACCGCCATCGGTGAGTTCCTAAATAAGGAAGAAGCCGAAGATTTGCTGAAACGATTGCGTGCAGAATTACCGGTTCGAACCTACGGTAGCGAACGGAAGTTCACCCTGTGAGACAATGTCACCGTTAACTGACGGATAGAACACAATGTCTCAAGCACAAAAAGTGGGTTTTGTATCTCTGGGCTGCCCTAAAGCGCTGGTGGACTCAGAACGCATCCTGACTCAGCTCAGATTTGACGGTTACGAAGTCTCGCCTTCATACGAAGACGCAGGTGTTGTTATCGTCAATACCTGCGGTTTTATCGACAGTGCGAAGGAAGAATCCCTTGCGGCAATTGGGGAAGCTCTTGAGGAGAATGGGCGTGTTTTGGTGACCGGCTGTATGGGTGGCGGTGAGCAAGCTGACCTCGTCTTAGAGCGACACCCAAAGGTCCTCGGTATAACGGGACCTGCGGCCTACGAAGAGGTGCTTTCCGAAGTAAGACGTGTACTGCCCAACGCACACGTGCCCGACCCCAAAATCGATCTAATTCCTGCGCAAGGGGTAAAGCTAACCCCGAAACACTACGCCTATTTAAAAATCTCCGAGGGCTGCAATCACCGGTGTCGGTTTTGCATCATTCCCAGCTTGCGTGGCGATTTAGTGAGTCGACCGATTGGGGACGTGATGCGCGAAGCTGAGCAACTCGCGCGCTCTGGGGTGAAAGAGCTACTGGTGATCTCTCAGGACACCAGCGCCTACGGCGTCGACATCAAATACAAGACCGATTTCTGGGGCGGTCGTCCACTGAAAAGCGATTTGTATAACCTCGCCTCAGCGCTGGGAGAATTAGGCATTTGGGTTCGAATGCACTACGTCTACCCCTACCCCCACGTGGACAAAGTCATTCCACTGATGGCTGAAGGCAAAATCTTGCCTTATCTCGACATCCCGCTACAGCACGGCAGTCCGAGCGTCCTAAAACGGATGAAGCGGCCCGCAGCCTCTGAGAAAACCCTCGATCGTATTCGCTCTTGGCGAGAAATCTGTCCAGACATCACGCTGCGCTCCACCTTTATCGTAGGCTTCCCCGGTGAAACCGAAGCTGAGTTCAATGAGCTGCTAGATTTCATGCGTGAAGCCTCTCTCGATCGCGTTGGCTGCTTTAAATATTCCGCCGTTGAGGGCGCGACCGCAAATGAGCTTGATAACCCCGTCCCTGAGGCTGTGAAAGAAGAGCGATGGCATCAATTCATGGCAGTACAGCAAGAAATCAGTGCGGAGCGGCTTCAGCGCAAAATAGGCTCTCACATGGATATTATCGTCGATGAGGTATCCAGCGACGGCGCGGTTGGTCGAACCAAAGGAGACGCACCAGAGATCGATGGACTGGTCTACCTCAAAAACACCGATGGCCTCACACCGGGCAGCGTCGTGAATCGGCAAATTGTCGACGCAGACGACTATGACCTCTGGGCTGACTAGGTCTAAGACCGCATGAACATCGTTCTTCTGCGCGAACAAGACTGGGGCACAAACAGCACAGTAAAACTCACCGACTACCGCGCACACCACTTGATCAACGTCATTAAGGTTGAAATCAATCAAACGTTAAGGGTGGGACTGTTAAACGGGGACCGTGGATCTGCCACCGTTACAAAATTCAGCGACAACACGGTGGAATTGGAAGTGAGGCTTTCTGAGGCGCCACTACCGCGTCACCCCATTCACCTTGTCTTGGCACTGCCCCGCCCAAAAATGTTGCGCCGCGTGTTTCGCAGTGTGGCGGAGTTCGGCGTGGCCGAACTGCATTTAATCCACTCGTACAGGGTTGAGAAGAGTTATTGGCAATCGCCCTTCCTCGATGAGGACAAGATAGAGATGTCCTTGATTCAGGGCCTCGAACGCGCTGGCGATACAATTTTACCACGCGTCCATCAGCACAAGCGCTTCAAACCGTTTGTGGAAGATGTACTGCCCAGCATCAGTGAGCAACGCTCGTTACTCATTGCACATCCCGGACCTAATCCATTATTACCGACCGATACGAAGCAACCCACCACCCTCCTAGTTGGGCCCGAGGGTGGCTTCATTGACTACGAAGTTGACCTTGCTAAAGAAGCCGGCGCGAAGGTGGTGAGCCTTGGCTCACGCATCCTGAGTGTTGATACGGCTGTGTGCGCAGCGCTCGCACGCGAACTCGCTTAAGCGCTGACACCTGTACCAATACCGCAAGCAACGCCTGTACCACCGATGCCGCAATAACCCGCAGGATTCTTGTCGAGGTATTGCTGGTGATACTCCTCGGCATAGTAAAACTCGGGCGCATCAATAATTTCTGTAGTGATCGCGCCGTAGCCGGCCGCAGAGAGTCGTTCGTTATACTCTTCGCGACTCGCCTGAGCCGCTTCTTCTTGCGCTGCAGAGTAGGTGTAGATGCCCGACCGATATTGAGTACCTCTGTCGTTGCCCTGACGCATACCTTGGGTTGGGTCGTGACTTTCCCAAAATACTTTTAGCAAGTCAGCAAAGCTAACCTTGGCAGGGTCAAAGACGACAAGCACGACTTCGTTGTGTCCGGTCTGACCCGAGCATACTTCGCGATAGGTGGGGTTAGGTGTATACCCTGCGGCGTAACCTACAGCGGTTGTGAAGACACCGGGAACCTTCCAGAAAACGCGTTCAGCGCCCCAGAAACAGCCTAACCCAAACATTGCGACTTCAAGC
>CAJXZI010000021.1 GCA_913063005.1 uncultured Halieaceae bacterium
TCAAGCTGGTTCCTGCCCCGTGTCGTGGGCATAAGTACTGCACTCGAATGGACCTTCTCAGGCCGCGTATTCAAGGCCGATGAGGCACTGGAGCGTGGGTTTGTAAGAACGGTTTATCCTGCGGATGAACTTCTCCCCGCGGCTCGCGCACTGGCCAAAGAGTTCTGCAATGAAACCTCAGCGGTGTCGGTCGCTATGGCACGTCAAATGATGTGGAAGATGCTCGGTGCTGATCATCCGATGGAAGCGCATCAAGTCGATTCCCGCGGCGTATATTTCACAGGTAAATCTGCAGATGCGCAGGAGGGTGTTAAGTCATTCCTTGAGAAACGCCCAGCCAGTTACCCAGGTAAAGTAAGCAGTGATATGCCGGAATTCTTCCCGTGGTGGGAAGCACGTGATTTTAAATAACGGTCGTTGCGCAAGAAATTAAGACTTAATCTCTCTTCAAACACGAGTGCGCAGGTAATTGTTGTCAGGAAGATGTTGCAGTTAGAAGGTGGTGTAGTTAGGTAGATAGTTGGTTTCTTGGGTTCGAGGGTCGTTGGGTAAGTTAAGTCAGTGATCGATCAACAGATACTCATTGCCATCGCACAAATTGCAATCACGCTCTCCGGATTCTCCGGGGTGGTCGGGATCTTCGATCGCGGCTTTGATGCGCGACGGCGTCACGAGTTGAAGACCTTGCTTCAACAAAGTGGCATCGCCTTATTTGCCTCGCTCACGCCACTTATCTTTTCGTCACAAACGGGCGGTAGCTATCGTGTGGGTAACTACGAGCTTTTCTGGATCATCTCAAGTTCGATCTACATCTGCATTTGCGCTGTTTTTATGGTCGCTTGGGGGCGAGAAATACTCCTAAGAGAGCATCACAAATCACACAACTATGATTTGCTGTTTTATCTGTCGTTCTTTGGGGTCATTGCCATGCTGGGCATCAATGTCGTCTGGGTGAGGGACGGGTATCTTTATAATATTGCTCTGGCTGTGAATTTAGCTTACGGCTTCATGACCTTTGTAAGGCTTGTGACCGCAGCCAAGCGCCAAGACGACTAGTTGTTATCGACAGCGACTTACCAAGGCCGCAATCTAAACCCGCAATAAATTGGCTGGAGCAAAGTGACTAAGCGTCCGTGATTTTTCCGAACCGGTATATGGTTCGCTGTCGGTAGGTCTGGCCCGGCTCAATGAGGATGCTTGGAAACGCCGGTTGATTAGGTGCGTCGGGAAATCCTTGAGTCTCCAGACAAACGCCAGCCCGCGCGGAAAAGGGCGCCGTTAACCCATCGCCGGTATACACCTGAAGCGCTGCCTGCGTGGTTAAGACATCGAGCTGCAAATTGGAGTCTGGAAGTCTCAGGCTCGCCGCCGCTCGTAATTTCGACCCTGCTGATAGCACGAAGTTGTGATCGAGCACTTGGCTTCCAAGCGGTCGCCACTCACGAAAATCGAGACAACAACCTGTTGCGTTTTCCTCTGAGAGATTTGCAATGGTTCCAGTTGGAATCTGTCGATCATTCAAGGGTGTGTAGTCCTTTGCGAAAATGCGTAGCTCGTGCTTCGCCAAAGGACCACCTAAGTTGAAGTAGGCATGATTTGCGAGATTCATAACGGTGGGTCGATCGGTACTTGCCATATAGTCACACTGCAGACTGGTGTGATCGATGAGCTCGTACCGGATAGTCACTAGGCGATCTCCGGGAAATCCATCAGATAGGTGAGGCAGGGCAAGCGAGAAGACCAGACGGTGCGAGTCACGCGTTGGCGATGCTTGGAAAATCTGTTGGTGTAGGCCGAGATCACCGCCATGAAGTAGGTTCTGTCGATCTCGCTCATTTATGTCGATGGAAAGTGTGCCTGTTGGTAAAACAAGGCGTCCCCCATCCAAACGATTTGCCACCGGACCCACAGTGGATCCGAGATAAAACGCATCTTCGTCGTAATCGGCAGTGGATGGATATTTCAGTACGGTATCGACTTCAGGCAGTTTGCCCACACCTTGGAGCTTTATTCCTGCAATTGCCGCACCGCGGTTGAGCAAATCGACAGTGATGCCGCTGTGTTTGTCTGGCGTCGAGAGTGAAATTCTGTGGCTTTGAGTCATAGCTTAGCCTAACCGAAATCAGCCGCGGTAATCGAATGCCGTGCGTGATGTATAGGTGACGATATGGGTCGATATCGTTAATCTTGGGAGGTCTAACAAGAGATATTCAGTATGCCTACCAGTGAACAGCAAATCGTTAAACGTGTCTCTGAACTGGTTGCAGCGGATTCAGTTAGCTCGCCCGATCCAAGTTGGGATAGTAGTAATCGAGAGGTCATATCGCACCTCTCCAGTTACGCGGAGCAAGATGGTTGGTCCGTGGATATCCAGGCGCTTGAGGAAACAGCAGATGGTAAGGCTAACCTGATAGCAACGCTGGGCGAGGTGGTGCCGGATAATGCAGAACCGGCTGGGCTGGTGCTGTCAGGGCATACTGACACCGTGCCGTTCGATGCTGGTGGTTGGGATTCTGACCCATTGAAGCTTAGTGAGCGCGACGGAAGGCTTTATGGGCTCGGTAGCACAGATATGAAGGGGTTCTTCGCGGTTGCACTTGAGGCAGCATCTGCTTTTGACCCTAAAGATTTTAAGGCGCCACTTTACTTGCTGGCTACGGCTGATGAGGAGAGCACGATGCGCGGGGCGCGTTCGCTGCGCAAAGACCACCTCCCACTCGCGCGGGCCGCCGTTGTGGGTGAACCGACTGACTTACGACCGATGCGAATGCACAAGGGCATCATGATGCAAGGCGTGAAGCTGCGCGGGCAAAGCGGCCATTCTTCAGACCCTAGTCTGGGTAACAATGTTATTGATGTCCTTCCCACGCTGCTGTCTGTTCTATCAAATTATCGAGATGAGCTCGCAAAACAGTTCCGCTGCGAGTTGATGGCCGTCCCCGTGCCCACCATCAATTTTGGTTGCGTCCATGGTGGTGATAGTCCCAACCGTATTTGTGGCGAGCTCGATTTTAGTTTTGATGTGCGTATGTTGCCGGGCCTTGAATATCAGGACGTTGAGCGAGACTTGAATGCGCGCCTTGTTGAGATCGCGGCTCAACACGATATCGAGATCGAAATGCGACGCTTGGTAGAACCCGTCCCGGCTTTTGAGCAGGCAGCTGATAGTGATTTGGTGGTTGCCTGCGAGCAAGCGTCAGGACACGCCTCAGATGCTGTGAATTTTGCGACCGAAGCACCGTTCCTTAAGTCGCTGGGCCTTGAGACGATCGTGATGGGACCGGGGTCGATCGACGTTGCCCACCAGCCAAATGAATACATGCCGATGGATCAAATTCAGCCGGCCATTGACACGCTGCGCGAGCTTATTCGCCGCTATTGTCTATAACGAGATAAAAAAGGGAAGAGATGCGATGAGCACGATAAGAGCAGTTAGAGTTGAAACTTGCGGCGCCGCAGAGCAGATGACCGTCCAGAATGTGCCAGAGCCCAAGCCGAGTGCGGGTCAGGTCCGAGTTCGCATGAGCGCTTGCGGTATCAATCTTATAGACACCTATCACCGATCCGGCCTTTACCCATTACCGCTTCCGACAGGTCTTGGCTGCGAAGGCGCCGGCGTAGTCGATGAGGTGGGTGAGGGCGTCGACGACCTTGCCGTTGGCGAGCGAGTTGCTTTTGCGATGGCGATGGGTGCGTATGCTGAAGCGATTGTGCTTCCACGCACCTCACTGGTGCGCATCCCTGACAGTGTCTCCAACGAGCAAGCAGCGGCAGTCATGCTCAAAGCGATGACGGTCGATTATCTTTTCAACGAGACCTTCCCGCTAAACGGTGGCGAGACTGTTCTTTTCCACGCGGCCGCGGGCGGTGTTGGATTGATCGCGTGTCAGTGGGCGAGGCATCTGGGGGCTGAGTTGGTTGGTACGGCAAGTACACCAGAGAAATGTGATTTGGCTATCCGACACGGAGCCTCGCACTGTTATCTGAGCGATGATCCCGAGCTCGCTGACAAATTGAGACAGCATGCGCCAGAGGGCTATCCGGTTGTTTACGACAGCGTGGGCAAGTCCACTTACCGACTCAGTTTGGGACTGTTGGCGCCTTTAGGCACCTTTGTGAGTTTTGGTAACGCATCAGGGCCTATTGATGCGGTTGTACCGGGCGAGCTGGCTCTCGGTGGATCGCTTTATTTCACGCGACCCACCCTAGCGACGCACATGGCTCGACCAGGTTGGATGCAAGCTTCGGCAGATCGTATTTTTGCATTGATCAGCTCGGGCGCGCTCTCGGTGGAGATAAATCAGCGCTACGCATTAGATGATGTTGTACAGGCCCATAATGATCTTGAGGGTCGCTTAACAACAGGAAGCTCGATTCTCATTCCCTGAGGCGGTTCAGGGAAAAGCGCCTTCACCTTTGCTAGCACGGCACTCTCGAGCGCTAGCAACAAAATTTGCGTTGCGCCTTGGAGCCGTCTACGGTTTATACGACATGGTGGGTCAAGCGGTGGCGAGGGCTGGCACTGATGGTGTTAGTTTTGATTGAAATTGACCGCTGCTATCTATACTGGTTGCTTACCGTCGGCATGACTACTCGGCTTTACCACTTGGCCTCAGTATTCGGTATAAGCGAGCGAATGCAGTGGTCAATAGTTGGCGCTGGTCAGCTTGATCGATTGCGGTCACTATCGTGGTGCTACATGCTCAAAGCGATCACAAGAAAAAAATAATGAGAAAAGGGACGGACAATACTATGCGTGCAAGTTATCAGGCGATGAATCCTTTCATGACCTCTGCTGAAGCCGACCGCATGTTGCGCATTGCTGAGGAGCGAGGGGTCTTTCGCACCTACGCCGAAGAAGCATTGAACGACGGCATTGGTGAGTCACTGCCACAGCGTTTTGACGCGGCGTTCAATTACATTCAGCACGGGATTGATGGTCTAGGAAATGCCGATGACGTCACAACAGCATCTCAGCGCACTAACTACTTTCGTGAGACCTATGCGTACGGCACTGATATTCAAGCCCCGGGTGTAGAGCCGTTCTTCACGCACCCTGATCTCTTGCGCGTGGCGGGCGAAGTTACTGGCAGACCCTTGATCGTCCCGGCGATTGTCTATGCCAACATCCTTACCCCTGGACAGGAGCTTGCCATCCACACTGATGTGCCCGAGTTTCGTGGTGCGGACCGAAAACGCATGCCGCAATGGCTGCTTGTCACGATGCTTCACTCGGGGCTCTTCGACGACTACCGAATCCCAATCGCAACCTGTGTTTCCTGGTTTGGGGCTAATCCCGGCGGCGCATTTGCATATTATCCGGAAGGGGCGCAGGGCGGTCGCGAATCGATGGCAGCGACGCACAATACGGCGATATTGATCGACACGGACAAGGTCTTTCATGGCGTTGAGCGGGTGACGCCCAAAGCTTTTTTCCCAGAGATAGATAAGGGTGCGACCCTCTCTTTTGAAGGAGATGGGAATTGGTCTCTTGCAAATCCGCAAGGGAATGAGGTGGCTCGGTACACATGGGCAGATTTGCGTTACTCGATTTCTTGGAAAGCCTACTGCTTCAAAGATGAGCGAGAACAAGAGAAATGGGCAACAAAGTCGGATGATCTGACTCTGGAGCAAATTCTGCAGACGCTTGAGAGCGAATTGAGAGACCGAGGTGTGTTGTCTGGGGCACGTCCGGAGCCGACGACATTTGCGCAGCTACTTGTTGATACCTTTATCCGTTTCCCAACTAGGCAGGCAGCCTAGCGTGCCTTTTAGGTGCAAGGAGCGTGCGAGGACGGTGCTAGGAAGGTATTAGTAAGTGGCGGGAAGATTCTTAGTTAGCAGCAAGCGGCACCGCGATCGAGCGTTAATCACCCGCCTCTAACACCGCGATAAATAATCCGGCGGACAATCACGGGTAGCAACAGCTTATTAACGAGCCGTTTTGATAGCCGCGTTTGTTTGCCATTTGCTTGATGGATAGTAAGGCCGTCCTCTTGCGGTCCAACGATCGACCCCCAGCGTTTGGCAGGAGGCTGATAGTGCTTATTAGCCGGCTTTCCTTTGGCTTTCCGCTTTAGGTTGTGGACCAAGATGCTGTAGGCCCAGTTGCGAGCTGACGAGCGATCTGGATCGGTTGAAGCAACGTCGCCTATCGCGAAAATATTGTCGGTGCCCTCAACCTCTAGCGTGGGCCTTGTTTTGACAAATTGCTCCGCGTCTAGAAGGTGGTCGGGTAAAAAGTCCGTGTGGGCTTTACGGCGACCGATTGTCCAAATGATCGCATCGGCTGAGACGGTGGCGCCTGAGGCTAGGGTCAAAGAGCCTGACGATTGCGATTCGTCGACCGTTGTTACGCGATCCTCACAGATTGTCTCTACTCCGGCCTTGGCTAGGGCTGATTGGTAAAAGGCTCTGGTGTCTGGGTGGTAGCCAGGAAGCGGCATAGTCGTCGAGATGCACAGAGTGACTTGTTTTAAAGGGTCTTTACGTTTGATATTCAGCGCGACACTCACGCCGCTGGGACCACCCCCGACCACGGTAACGGAGGACGCTGACTTTATTCGTTCAGCGTGATTTGAAAGCTCAGTGCTTATTTCCCGGGAGGACTGAACGCGATCGGTGCGCCAGAATCCGTTTGAGGTTCCTGAAGCAATTACGAGGTAGTCGTACCCTATAGATTCAGTTTCGCCATCGATACGCACCACCGTTACGGTGTTTGCCGTCACATCCACGCACTCAGCTTTGCCGTGCACAATTGTTACCGCCTCGAGCGCTTTGAACTGCGTGAGTGGCGTGTTGTAGTTCGTCTGCCACCACGACAGGTCAGTGAGTCGTTTTCCCAACTCCTGGCCACTCAGTAGATTAGGTTTTGTGCTAACACCGACCACGTTGAAGTGGCGACTCAAACGGGTGGCTACAAGCACGCCGGTATCGCCCATGCCCAATATCAAAACGGTTGGCTTATTTTTCTTTGCTTCTGTCATCCAGTTATTTTCTATTCAGCCAATACGTTTACATTGTTCTCTGACATAGGCTTTTCAATCTCATTGAGAGCTGGCAGTGTTTAACTCTCATTAGACGATTACCGAACTGTCGGCGCGTCAATGTTAGCGCTGATAGTTCAGCCCAGTGGAGGTCTGATGCAAATACGAACTGCAGAACGAGGTGATGTGCCGCTGGTTGCGCCGCTCTTTAATGCGTATCGCGTGTTTTACGGTCAAAACAGTGATTTGGACGGGGCCTCGGACTGCATTAGCGATAACTTAAGGCTCAGTCGCTCGACGATTTTCCTTGCTGAGGAGGAGGGCGCCGCGGTTGGCTTCACACAGCTGTACCCCGCGTTTTGCTCGGTTGAGATGAAGCCGTTTTATGTGCTTTATGACTTGTTTGTAGCCCCAAACCATCGCACTAAAGGTGCCGGATCGGCACTTTTAAAGCACGCGCATGCCTGGGCGAAGGCGGAAGGTGCCTTTCGAGTTGTTCTCGAGACGGCGCACACTAACAAGACAGCGCAGTCTGTTTATGAGGGGCTAGGTTACGAGCTTGAGACAGAGTTTCGGAAGTACAGTTTTACGACGGAATGAGTCGCAGAGGACTGTTCACTCCATCACCCTAACGGAATCGGCTGCTTCCTCACCCGCATAAGAATCTATGCACAAAAAGCGCATGGAACGATATGCTGTCAGCGTTCACAAGTAACTAATGAGTCGATAATGAATAACAAGAAATACCTAACGAAGTGGTGTTTGTCCGCCTCACACCTCTCACGCTTTTTCGGCAGTGCGTTGATTGGCAGTGCGTTGATTGGCAGTGCAATAGCCTCGAGTGCTGATTATCAAGTGTTACCCGGTGAGGAGGGGCCCTCTCGGTTTACAGCCTACGGAGTGGTGATTCCAGAGCCCGCCCCTGATCGCTCACCTACCGAGGGTGAAGGTCCTTTTGATCGACTAGTGATCGAAAATGTCATGTTAGTTGACGGTTTAGGCTCGCCACCTCGAGGCCCCGTTTCCATCGTTATTGAGGGTGATCGCATATCGCAGATACTCGGCTCTTCACCCAATCCCACGCCGGGTGAGAGACGGATGGATGGCAGTGGTATGACCGCACTTCCCGGGTTCATTGATTCGCATGTGCATATTGGCAATCCGTACGAGGGCGTTGTTGGCCCGATCTCGCCGCCAGAGTACGTTTTCAAACTCTGGCTGGGTCATGGGATTACAACTGTTCGTGATACGGGCTCGGTTATGGGCTTGGGTTGGACTGTAGGGCAGTCGGAGCGAGCAGAACGCAATGAAATCGTAGCGCCCGATATTGTGCCGTACGCTATGTTCCCGGGAACGGCGGTGGCTGAGTTCGAGGTGAGCTCGGAGGAGGGCGCTCGTCAGTGGGTTCGTGCTGTGAAGAAGCGAGGTGCCAAAGGCGTGAAATTGCGCGGGGGCACTGCAGAAGCACTAGCTGCAGTGTATGACGAGGCGCAAAAGCTCGGTATGGGCACTGCTAGCCATCATGATCAGAATGGCGTTTATCACATGAATGTGCTCGATAGCGCACGTCTGGGGCTCGATAGTATGGAGCACTGGTATGGGCTACCCGAGGCCATGTTCACCGATAGAACCATTCAGCATTATCCGGCTGACTACAACTATTCAGATGAGCAATGGCGCTTTGGCGAGGCCGGCACGCTCTGGAAACAGTCAGCGGAGCGAGGGAGCCCGACCTGGCAGGCAACCATTGACGAGCTTCTCGATCTTAACTTTACGCTCGTGCCGACCTTTACCATCTACGAGGCAAACCGCGATGTAATGCGAGAGCGAAACGCAGAGTGGCACGACGATTACACATTGCCTGCGCTAATGCGCTTTTTCGAGCCCGACCCAAGGCTCCATGGCTCTTATCATTTTGACTGGACTACCGGTTTGGAAGTCGCGTGGCGAGATAATTTCCGCAGGTGGATGAGTTTTGTAAACGACTATAAAAACGCGGGAGGACGTGTCGCGGCAGGCTCAGACTCCGGGTTTATTTATAAGTTATTCGGCTTTGGTTACATACGTGAGTTAGAGATGCTCCAAGAGGCGGGTTTTCATCCCCTTGAGGTGATTCAGGCTGCGACACGCAATGGTGCTGAGCTTCTCGGAATGGAAGATGAAATCGGCTCGGTGTCGCCGGGCAAGCGAGCTGACATCGTCTTGGTAGAGGGAAACCCCGTGGCTAACTTCAAACTCTTGTATGGCACCGGCCATATGAAGCTGAACCGTGATAAAGGCGTTATCGAGCGGGTGGGCGGCGTGTCCTACACCGTCAAGGACGGGGTCGTTTACGACGCAAAAGCGCTCTTGCAGGATGTTCGAGATATGGTTTCTGCTGCACGTGAGTCTGAAGCGGAAATGGTCTCAGCCCAATAACTCCCTCCTTCTTTTTGGCAAGCTGGTAACTCAGAGGTCAAAGGATAGGGGCCAACCTAGCTCAGCTCGAGCAATGCACCTGTTGGCGACTTTGACTCGCTCAGTGATGAGGTACCAGATTTTATCCTGCAATTGAGTAGGCTTGATTCATTTGTGAGTGGGTCCTCAGAGTTGGGCAAAGGTCTTTTCTTCGCCCTCGAGGCCCAGTTTCTCATCGAGTACCGCTACCTTTCGCGCAATACGCTCTCTCAATCCTTCGCCCATGCGTCGCCTTAGGAAGATGGCTGCAATGGCGCCCGAGAGGCCGATGGCTGCGAGCGTGATAAACAAATACCGATAGCCGGTGTCGCCGGGGAAAGTATCGAGCAAAAGGCCCCAAACTAAATAGCCAAAAGAGGAGGGCGCGTAGACGACAAAGGCGGCGACAGCAATGACTGACCCTGAGAATCGTGGAGGGAGTCCCATTTCACCATACGGGGCGAAGTAAAGTGCGCGCATGAAGAAGATGATGAACACGAGAGGCATGAGCAGAGCCATTGCCACCCAGATCAGTGACTGTGATGTGGGTAGCAGCGCCAACACTAGTCCGAGAATAGCGATGAGTACAAGGCCTGTTTGCATACCACCGGCTGAGCTGCCAAAGATGCGATTTGTCACAAATCCCGCAACAAATGCCGAGCTAATTCGCCCGACGGAGGTTGATAAAATGGCGAAGATTGATGCAGCAAGTGCAGGCAGAGCGTAGCTTTCATCTAGATAGGTAACGTAATACGGGAGGCTGGTGTACGCGAAATAGATAAAAAATCCGCTGATGCCCGCCAGCCAAACTTCGGGCATCGCAAGTGTGATTTTCATACCTTCACGCACTTCCTGCATCATATCCTCAGAGGATTCGTTTGACTTGAGGAGAGGGTCCTTTGGCAGCGCAAACCAACATACGATACCGAGCGCCACCATAACGCCACCGTTTAGCATAAAGGCCACTTCGAGTCCCAGTACGCTGTTACCTAGCCATGCGTAGAGTCCAAGCGTGATCGCGTTTTGTAGAAACTCAATCAGTCCGCGACCACCTTCAAGAATGCCAAAGACCTTTGGCTGGTCTCGGTCCGAGGCGGACTTTCTCACCGATGACAAAATGGCTGGCCAAAAAGCGCCTTCGCAGCAAATCGCGAGCACTAACAGCAGACTTAGCAAGACATAGAAGTCTGACGTCTTTCCTAAGAAGGAGGTGGTAATCCCGCCGATAATCATCGTGATAGATATCAGTTGGCGTGGTGCGTACCGATCTTGTGCCCAGCTTAGTAAGACGTACATGAAGTTACTGGCAAGGCCGTAAACGGATAGCAGCAAGCCAAATTGCGTTTTGGATACGTCCCACAACTCGAGAATTTGCGGCAGTAGCACACCCTTCATTGCGAGCAACGCGAAAGTGAACTGGGAGCACAGGGTAATCAAAATGAAATTGAGCAAGATCCGTCTTGAAGCAAATATGGGGCTTTGTTCGATCTGCTGGGTGGTATTCATATCAAAGTTGCCGTCTTAGTTTCTTCGCACTATACCAGTGATGCTATTGCATAGTGTTACGCAAACCGTGCTCCCGAAATAGCTTCTAGCAACAAATAGCTCCTCGCAACAAATCGCTCTTCGTAAACAGCTCCCCGCAAAGAGCTCTTCGCAAATAGTGCTTCGGGAGTCGTGCTTAGCAATTAGCAGTTGTCGACAATCACAGGGGTCCAAAATGACTAACATTCAAGTCGAAGTGGTGTCCTGATGAAGCCACGTGGCATCAAATCCAATCGATATGGACTATCCTGTCCACTGTGGCTCCGAGCATTTTCGAGATAACCTGTCGCTAACGCTATCGCAAGGCAGTTGACCTGTCCTTGCGATGAGCGCTGATAACATAACCATAAGAACAGGACGTTCCAAGGCGTGACTGACACAACTCCATCAGCAGCGAATGCTACCCCCCACGAGGCTTTCTCAAACCGATATCGCTATTACGTGCTGGCCTTATTGACGCTGGGTTATGTCTTTAATTTCGTCGATCGTCAAGTGATGACGATCTTGATCGAGCCCATCAAAATGGAGTTTGGGGCGACTGACACTCAGATGGGTTTGCTATCTGGACTGGCCTTTGCTCTTTTTTATGCCACGCTTGGCATTCCTGTGGCCCGATTGGCAGATCGGTGGTCCCGCAGGAATGTGCTTGCAATCTCAATGACTACCTGGAGTGCCGTCACAGCACTGTGCGCGACAGCGACCGGCTTTTGGCATCTGTTGCTGCTTCGCATTGGAGTTGGGATTGGCGAGGCAGGTGGGACACCGCCCTCGCAGTCGCTACTGGCTGATTATTTTCCTCCCGAAAAGCGTGCTTTTGCGCAAGGCGTGTTGGCGACCGCGCCGAACATAGGCATTTTAGTGGGCTTATTTGGCGGCGCGGTCATCGCCGAGGCATATGGATGGCGGTCAGTCTTCCTGATTTTTGGTATCCCTGGCGTGTTGTTAGCGGTTTTGATTCAACTGACGATAAAAGAGCCGCAAAAAGTGCGTGTTCCTGACGAGCAAGCTCAGGCAGGTCTACTCTCCTCACTGGGAAAAATTTTCAGACTTCCCTCATTCACGCACATTATGTTGGGTGTAGGGTTTACAGGTATCGCAGGCTACGGTCTGGGCGTTTGGTCGCCAAGTTTTTTGGTGCGAGTCCACGACATGAGTCTCGTTGATGCCGGACTTTACCTTGGCCTAATAGGTGTCTTTGGCGGTGGTCTGGGAACGATTTCGAGTGGTCTTCTCGTCGATAAGCTCGCGCGCCATGACAAGCGCTGGCAGTTGTGGCTACCGGCCATAGGGATCTTTCTTGCGCTGCCCACCCAGCTCGCATTTTTGCTCTGGCCTGCTGAACACAGACTGGTGATAAGCAGTGTTGATGTTCCTTTTGCGCTTGTGTTTATGGGGTTGTCGGCCGTATTTGCCAGCTTCTGGATCGCGCCGAGTTACGCTGCGGTTCAGAATCTTGTGCCTCAGTACTGGCGAACACAGGCGTCTGCCTTGATGTTGCTCGCCATCAATCTTCTGGGAATGGGGCTGGGACCGCTTTTGGTTGGCGCCTTGAGTGACAGCTTCTCGCACCTCGGTGTCGACTCTGTGCGCTACGGACTTTGCGTCGGTGTGAGCCTGAGTCTTATAGGCGGGTTCGCTTATCTACGAGGCAGTGCGCTCTATGCGAAAGCCTTGCGCGAGTCGGGCTTATAAACACTGAGATTTTCGACCTACTCAAAAGCGCATAGGGCATTTTGCTTGATGTTGGTTGGATGGCCCCTGAGCCATCGCTTGCGGTGGCAAGTGCTGATAACGTATCGGTAGGGTTTAAGTCTGTTCGCAGTGAGGACGGTGATGAATTTCTTCAGCTGGCATAAACGACAAACGGACTGGTGGTTGCAAAAGCTCGGCATGTCCGACTACGCCGCACTTTGGTTCGCTTACGTTAAAGGTGCTGTTACTTCGGTTATCGTTCTGTGGTTGCTTGGCTACTTGTAAATGACACCGTGCACTACGCCTAAGCACAGGCAAGGCGGCTAGGCGCAGATAAGGCGGCTTTGGGACTGCCTAATAATCTGATCACCACATTATGATAAGACTACCATTACCTTCAGGTGTGCAAGATTTCACCCTTTGAATCCCACTCCAGTGCTTCTCTAGTGCGGTTTCAAAAGGCGCTAGCTGACATTGGCCCATCGCGTTAGCGCTTATTCGCTTTCCAAGTACCTCCGTATTGATAATCCACGGGGTTTTCGTGCTTCACTTTGAGAACGCACGTTTCACAACGAAATACCCACGACTGGCTCTTACCAACCCTAGATCGGAACAACACTTGAGTCTGCTGATGACAATCGTGGCAGTTTTTATGTCGGCTCATGTTTTAGGACAACTTATGCTCTATGACAGCGAATGATTTATATCGGGTCATGTTTTACCGCGATCAATGACATTTAACGTTATCGCAGTGTCACTCCATATTGGGGCAACAAAGAGTTTAGTGGCGGGTATACCTAAACCCTGTCGAACTATCTTGTAAGCTTTCGCTCGCTTAGTTTTACACTATCCTCGGCACTCGGCACTCGGCACTCGGCACTCGGCACTCGGCACTCGGCACTCGGCACTCAGCTCTACGAATTTGGTGCATGTGTAAGCCAGACCTCAGAGCAAATTTTTATGCCTGTGTTAAACGAGAGCCGTAAGCGTCGCTAGGGAAAAAATGGATCATGGCAATTGTGGGTCACACAATAAAAATCAGACTCAAAAGAAGTATCTGCTAACGTATGCACATTACTTAAGGGTTGTTGGATGTTCTCTAGCCTGTCTGAACGTTTGAAGTTACTTGTCCCTGTTTTCTGGCGACCTGATAGTCGTTCTCTTGAAAGCACCTACCGCTATCTAAAGATTGATGAGCGGATAAGTACCTCCGGGCAACCCACCGTTGAGCAATTTGAGTCGATAAAGGCTGAAAATTTCGATGTGGTGATTAACCTGAGTCCGTCCAGCGCTATATCGGCAATCAAAGACGAGGCGACAATACTAAAGTCCTTAGGACTGGACTATGTCCACATACCGGTTGATTTCGACAACCCAAGTGCGGTGGCATTTGAACACTTTGCACTTGAGATGAATAACCGGGCGGAGCAGCGAATATGGATTCACTGTGCAGCTAATCTCAGAGTGTCGGCTTTTCTATATCGTTATCGCGTTAGCGTTCTAGGGTGGACCGAGTCAAACGCAGCGCTTGATCTCGAACGGGTGTGGAGCCCTAGTTCTGTTTGGAGTCGCTTCCAAGGGCGTTAGTTGTTGGCCACATTGGTGTAAACTTCGCGCTGATGCAATGCGACCGAGCGGAGTTGCCAAGACATGAGTGAAAAAGTCGAGTCACATTTGATTCCAGCGGTTAATGTGCCTAGCGGGGAGAAGTTTGTCACTGCCTCAGGGATCCACGCGATTAAAGACGGTATAAAGTCTTCCAAGGAAGACTCTCGACGGCTTAAAAAGCCTGATTTTCTGCGTATGCGCGTGCGTCACTCACCTAAGTACGAGTCGGTAAAAGATATTGTCAAGCAGCATCGGCTAGCCACAGTGTGTGAAGAGGCCAAATGCCCCAATATTAGTGAATGTTGGAGCGCTGGAACCGCCACCATTATGTTGATGGGCGATGTCTGTACCCGCGCCTGCCGCTTCTGCTCGGTGAACACGGGCAACCCCAAGGGTTGGCTGGATGCTGAAGAACCCGAGAACACAGCAAAAGCGGTTCAGCTGATGGGTCTATCATATGTGGTTTTGACATCTGTTAATCGTGATGATTTACCCGATGGTGGCGCTGGACATTACGCCGAGACAATAAGAGAGGTTAAACGTCTAAACCCGGATACTGGTGTGGAAGCGCTGACGCCTGACTTTTTAGGGCTCGAGGCTGCAATCGATACGCTGCTTGCTTCAGGGCTCGACGTGTTTGCTCAAAACGTAGAGACGGTGAAGCGTCTCACTTATCCTGTTCGAGATCCGCGAGCGGGGTATCAGCAAACTATGGATGTTCTCAAATACGCAGCTGAGACGTCCGATGTTATAACTAAAACATCCTTGATGCTTGGCCTCGGCGAGACGGATGACGAACTCCTCGAGTGCATGGACGACTTAAGGAATGCCTCTGTCGATGTCCTCACTCTCGGGCAGTATCTCCAGCCAACAAAAAATCATCTACCAGTAGAACGTTTTGTGACGCCAGATGAATTCGAGCGCTATCGTGAATGGGGCTTGGAGAAGGGGTTTCAAGAGGTTGTTTCGGGTGTATTTGTGAGATCGAGTTACCGAGCTGAACGCGTTTTAGAGTTTAATAACGTAGGTCTTGAGTCTCCCTAGGGGTTGCGTAGATGACGCGCAAGTTACTTTACATAACAGCTATCCAGCCCCAGGGGGATAAACCTGCGCTGACCGAGGCAGCTCGATCGATCATCAGTATTCGTGCCTCCAATTTTGGGATTTCTCTTGCAGTGGAAGGCCCTCATCGACCGGTTCTTAAAAATGGGATCGGGATCGGCTGCCTAACTTGAAGAGGCTCGTGCTGTGAGACGTTATCGTCACCGTGACGGGCAGGCGCTCTCAAGACTCATTGTTCCCTGATCAGCCACATGGCATCCCCCGTAATGGTGCGCGATTATGTGGAGTGGTC